>JANLRE010000911.1:0-2570 GCA_031368205.1 Fimbriiglobus sp.
GCTGCACTTTTTCAGTTCGTTATTTTATGTCGGGCCTCGCAAAGCCTCTCGACCACGACCTACAAATCCGCAGATGGCACAATTGGGCTTCGGCCACTTATCGAACAAATCACGTCATGTTGTTCTACTACGACCTACCCGTTGAAATCTGGGCCATTCTGGCAATCTAGGCAAGTGATAGCACCTGCCGCTGATGCGCGAGGGGGGTGTTGGCAATCCGGGGCGCATCGGCGTGAAGCCGTGGTGTCGTTCCGTCGATTGTGGAGGATACTGGAACTCGCCGGGTGCCGGGTGGCTTCGGCGTTGCTTCCTCGAACTGATGAGACCTTCCACCGTGATTGACACGCCTTCGTCTGCCCCGATGCCGACCGTCGTTCCTCAATCCGCGAACGGCGGCGTTGTGGTGGGCTTTCTCTCGATCGTACAAGACAGTTCCGGAATCTTCGGCGGGTACTTGGTCACGAACGCCTGGGGGCGGCCCCTGGAGTTCCGCATCAGCACCGCCGTGCAGCCGAACCGCGTGCAGCAGATTTTGTACGGCCCGACGTTGATGGAGTACCTGCACGCGGACCTGATCGGCAAAACCCTCATCGAGAAAACCGCCACGCAGCCGACGCTGCTGATTACCGATAGCCTGCCGTCGCTGGCGATCCGAACCCGGCTGGGCATCCCGACGCTGACGATTGCTCCATCGGAACCCGACGTGGAGTTGGAGACGCTGGAAACGGACCGGGCGTCGCTGTTCTTGAAGTACGCGGCGAAGTTTGCCAGCGACCGTTCGATTATCGAAGAGCGGCTGGAACAAGTAGACCCGGCGGTCGATCTGATTGAGCCGTTCACCCGCATCCGGGAAGCCATGAGCGAAGCCCGCAAGATGGGTGTGACCAGCCGCGCGGCGTAAGGAAACGGACCATGCAAAACGCGATCACGAACCAACTGAACGGGCTAACCCGTTGGGAACCGTTGCCCCTTTTCCCGAACGTGGATGAGGCGGCAGTGGTTCACGATGGGATCGAAGCCACGCACATCGACCTCGCCTTCACGTCGGACACGCTGTCACTATCGCGGTTCGATTCGCCGCTTGGTGTCGGAGTGAAGGAAGCCCGTTTGCTGACCCAGGCGCCGTGGGTGCGCACGGTCGGAAAGTTGGACTTTGCCATCAGCACCGAAGGCTGGAAGTTCCCGTCCCCGCCGCCGGAACTCGATCGGCCAAGTCCGAACAGATCAGTGCGAGAGCAAAAGCCCGACGGCCGCGAAGTCATCGACGTGCCGCAATTACCAGATGCGGAGCGTGAAGCCGCCCGGAAAAAGCCGATCCGTGCGAAGCCGACGGCGAACACCGTGTTGATGAAAGATCGGTTGCTATACTTGCTGCAACCGCCGCTGAACGATCTGTTCAACGGTCGGCAACTGGAACTGCCGTTTGAGCCGTTCCCGTACCAACTCGAAGGCATCGCGTTTCTGTTGCCCCGCCACTCCGCGTTGTTAGCCGATGAAATGGGGTTGGGGAAAACCGCCCAGTCGATTCTGGCCATGCGGTTGCTCTTTCACATGGGTGAGATCAAATCGGCACTGTTAGTCGCGCCGAAACCGCTGATCCACAACTGGGCGCGGGAGCTGAAACTCTGGGCGCCCGATCTGCCGTTTGAGGTTTTTCCGCAAGACCCTGATCTGCGCCGGTCCACTTGGTTTAAATCGAATTGCCCGTTGAAACTGATCAATTATGAAGCCCTCACCCGAGACTCGGACATCGCCGCTGACCCACGCACGTACTTCGATGTCGTGATTATTGACGAAGCCCAACGCATCAAGAATAAAAGCTCGAAGACTGCCGAAGCGGTTTGCTCGATCCGACGGGAACGCAGTTGGGCACTCACCGGCACACCGATCGAGAACCACGCCGACGACCTCATCAACATCTTCTCGTTCGTTGACCACGGACTGGTCCCCGCCGACACGCCGACGAAGCAACTGGCGGGCTTAACCCGCGATTGCATCCTGCGCCGGACGAAAGACGATGTCATGTCCGACATGCCGCCGAAGATGATGAAGGATGTCGAGGTCGAACTCACCCCCGCCCAACGCCACGCCTACGACCGCGCGGAGAACGACGGCGTCGTTCACCTGAACGAACTCGGCGGCACCATCACGGTGCAGCACGTTTTTCAACTGGTGTTACGGCTCAAACAGATTTGCAACTTCGACCCGCTCACCGGCGAAAGTGCGAAGTTGGAGCAACTGCTCCACGACATGGAAGAAGTCGCTGAAAGCGGACGCAAGGCGATCATCTTCAGCCAGTGGGTCGAACCGTTGGAGGTGCTGGCGAAAGCCCTCGATCGCTTCGGACCACTGCAATACCACGGCCGCATTCCTCAGAAGGATCGCACAACGGTCTTAGATCATTTCAAGGAAGACCCCGACAAGCACGTCCTGCTCATGACCTACGGCACCGGCAGCGTCGGGTTGAATTTGCAGTTCACGAACTACGTGTTCCTGTTCGACCGCTGGTGGATCCCCGCCGTGGAAGACCAAGCCATCAACCGCGCACTCCGCATCGGCCAAAAACACCC
>JANLRE010000913.1:0-11264 GCA_031368205.1 Fimbriiglobus sp.
GCCAAGATGTATGGGGTGAAAACAACGGAGCTGATGCCGTGGCACTATCACGACCCGTTCTTCCAAGAATCACCTGCTGTATTCGACGTTGATCTCGATGCGCCATTTCGCTCTGCCGACATTTTGCAACTGTGTCGCAAGTTTTATGCAGGGATCGGTTTGCCAATTGATGATGTCATTGCGCGAAGTGATCTATACGAGAAGAGCGGCAAGTCACCCCACGCCTTTTGCACGGACATCGACCGCGAAGGCGACGTGCGTGTGTTAGCCAATATCGTCGCCAATGAATATTGGATGGGGACGATGCTCCACGAACTCGGCCACGCGGTCTATAGCAGCAAGAACATGTCGCCACAGTTAACCTACGTGCTGCGTGCGGAAGCCCACATTTTGACGACCGAAGGCGTGGCGATGCAGTTTGAACGGTTCAGCAAGTCGCGCGCGTGGCTTGAAAAAATGAACGTCAAAGTTGATAAGCCCGAAGCGTTCGATGTGGCCGCCAAGAAAGTGCAACGCAACCAGTTGTTGATCTTCAGCCGGTGGTGTCAGGTGATGTTGCGGTTCGAGAAGGAGACGTATGAAAACCCGGATCAAGACCTCAACGCAACCTGGTGGGTGTTAGTCGAGAAGTACCAAGGCATGAAGAAACCACAGGGGCGCAACGCACCGGACTACGGTAGCAAGATCCACATTTGTAGCGCACCCGTGTATTATCACAACTACATGATGGGCCAACTTTTCGCATCGCAGGTCCACCATACGATTGCCAAAGAGCTTTACGACAACAGTGATCCCGGTACAGTTCTTTACATCGGCGACAAGAAAGTCGGCGAGTTCATGAAGAAGAAAGTGTTCGAGCCGGGTCGCACTTTAACCTGGAAGGAGCTGACGAAATTCGCCACCGGCGAACCGCTCAGTCCGAAAGCCTTTGCCAAGGATTTCCAGGCGAAATAGCGAATTTATGCCACTTTTGCCAGGATTGCGCCTTCCCCGTTTCGTAACGTCACTTGCCGAACGGGTTGCCCGAGTGACCCGTCGGCACGGACTGGCCGGTACCAACCATCGAGCCGGTGTGTTGTGCTAGTATTGTCGTTTGTAGTGCCGGTCTGCCCACGTGTGTAGGACACGGGCTTATAGAGTACCAACGCATTGGCATAGTCGCGTTGATAGACCTTGTACGTCAGTGCCGAGTTGGCAGGATCGGTGCCCGTTGCGAACAGCGATTGAGTCGTGCGCGGTTTGCCAATATCAAATGTGATTGCGTCAATGTAATGTCGCTTCCACGACGACGCCGGTTCATTACCGCCGTTCACCATCAAGTACGAAAGATTGGCATCGGCCAGCGAATAGTACATTGCTAACGTTGCGATTTGCATCCGCGGGTCGTTCGCATCAATACCGCCAGTCGGCAAGCTATCGAGTATTTCGTAGGCTTTGCCGCCCGATATTTGCCGCCGATACGTCAATGTTGCCGCCAAATCGTCGTACTGCACGTGGTTCGCCGACATTGGGCGCAATGCAAATTCTTCCAGATACGAGACGCCATTCTGTATAATGGGTTCTGCCGTTGTGTTACCACCTGCCGTGTTGGCAATCAACCATTTGCCTTTGCTCATCAATTTCTTGTTGATCGACCCCAAAAGCGACCCATAGTCTGTGGAATAGCTATCAAGCGATTCCGTGACACCAGTCGTATCGACACTCAACCGGCCAATCGAGTTGTCTACGAAGAAGCCGGTTGCCAGCGGTTGCGAAGCCAAGAACCGCACGTGGTAGTCTGCCGCCCAGTTGCGGAAGTTCGGGTCGGAAATATTGGTTGCGAACCGCATCGGGCCGTAGTTCGGGTAGAACAACCGGCTTTCGTACTCGAACCGGGCATTGAACCCGGATCGCCGTTTTGCGTACTCGGCATCGTTCAAGTAGCCATCGTGGTCGCGGTCGGCTTGGGCATCGAACGCGGGAATGATGCTACCTTTGGTGTACTCGCGGCCCAGTATCGTGTTGACACTCGGCGCCGTGCCGGTGCCGGTCGTTTTGAAGCGGGCGTAGTAAAGCTTTGCACTCCCGCCGATCGTCGCGGCAGCCCAATCCCGTGGCGGGTCGAACGTAATTTGGCCGTCGCGTTTCAGGCCGTTCGTCGTATTCGTCAACGTATTTAACGTGCTCCACCGGGTCGGGCGGCCTTGGCCATCCACGGCGGAGACGTACTCCAATTGCGACGCCCAACCACTGCCGGCCGCAGTTTGAACGTCCACATTAAGCTCGCGGAATTTTTCCAAGTAGCCCAGTGAAACCGAGCTTCCGCGACTTGCGAAACTAATCGCATTCCCGGTGTGTTGGGCGTCACGGGTGAGATTCTCCCAACTCGCGTCGGTACCCCGATAGATGCCCCAAAACCGATTCACCGGCACCGCCGACGCGCTCATCCCGTTGTAAGTCGTGGCTTTGTTGACGTGATAGAACGCGGCTTCCCGATCAATGCGGTTTTGGTCGGCGTAAGCATTCCAGTCCGTGATCAGCCCCAGATAGATGTTCGAGACGTTCGTGTACACAAATTGCGGCGTACTCGGGTTGATTGCCGCGATGTCGTCGAGGTACGCCAAGTTGGGAATGACGAGGTCAATGCTATGTCGCAGCAAGCTTTGCGCGGTCGCTTCGAGTGGCGTGCCGTAGTACGCGAGATTGGCAAGGCGAATCCACGAGTAGTTGCGTTTGACGACCGGCAACGCGGGGTTCGTCGGCGTCGGAGCCGGCGGCGGGACGACCGGCACGGTTGGTGGTACGGTCGGGCCGGGTAAGTCTTCGCCGGGCGGTTTCACGGTGCCGAGCTTGTCCGCCTCAGTCGGGATTGTGCTGGGTGCGGAGGCGCGGTCGGGTGCGGTCGTCACGATGAAATTGTCGAACACCAGTTGCCCGGCGTAACCTGTGCCGCGTTCCAACCCCACCGTCCCGCCGGATCGAATCACGTTGTCACGCTGTTTCATTGCCCAACTTGGCGCTAACCCCCAGGTTCCGTCGGCGTTCAAGTATTGCCCGGTATCGGAACGGTAGATTTGCACCCGCAGTTGATCGCCGTTGAGCACCAGCGATGCTTGCACCCACAACCCGCTTAGCCATTCTTTGGACCGGATGGTGGCGATGACGGTACCGACGCCGTTGACCACGCGACTCAGTTTCACTTCCAGACCACGACTGACGGTGAGGCTGTAATAGCTTTCTCGCGTCGTGTTCACATTCGATCCGCGTGCGAAAACACCAGCGGGGATCAGGCTATCGACGTAAATTGATGTCGAAATTTGCGCATCAGCGGGGATGGATTTGTTCAGCCAGGCGCGAGCTTCGGTGGCACTCCCGGCGTCGAGCCGAAGCGTTTCGTCGGCCACGGTGTTGAACGTCGCGGCGCCGGCCTGCGTCCACTGGGACCAACCGCGTGGCAGGCCGGTGGCGGGGTGACTAAAGCGTTCTTCGGTGATGGGCGTCGCTTGCGGGACATTGGCGGGACCAACCCGGAGGGTGTCGATGGCGATCTGGCCCGCCGCCTGTCCGCCACGGGAAAAGCCGACGTTCCCGGTGCCTTTGATGCTCCGGTCAGTCACTTCAATCGCCGCCGTCGGCTGACGAGTCCACTTGCCATCGCTACCGAGATATTGGTTGATGTCGCCGAGATGGAATGACACCCGCAGCTTGTCGCCGTCCGCCTTGATCGTCACCATCGCCCAGCGATTGCTGATGTAGTCCGGTGTTTTCACGTGACCTAGCACGGTCGTCTTGCCATCCACCACTTTGACCAGTTGGACTTCCGCCCCGCGAACCACGTTGACCGCGTAATACGATGGCGTAGCGGTGTTGAGGCTGTGACCGCGAACGAACAGTTGAACCGGAACGGTCGTGTTCAGATAAACCGCCGCAGATGTCTCAACGTCCGCCGCGAACGGCGCCGACAACCACGCCCGCCCGTTGACATCACTGTTCGCGTTGGAGACCAGCCGCCCCTGATCCCCCAAGCCGGCGTTCACAGTGTCCACACTGAAGCCGGCCGTTTTGTCGCTGCTCCACTGGGTCCACCCTTGCGGCAGGCCGTTCGCGGCACTGTGTTGGAACGATTCCACCACCCAAGGCGTACCCGCAGGAACCTCTCGCGGTTCGAGCGTTTCCAAGGACAGTGGCAGCACGTGGGGTTCTTGCGGGTCGGTCATGGGGGCGGACCTTCCGTGGTCGTATCTTGTCAATGGCCGTCACGCGACCGCGTCGGCATTCTCGCCGGGGCGAACGATACCCGCAAGAACCGTGCTGTCAACAGGATTTGTTTTGGTGATGAAACAAGGGCTTTCCGTGTTTCCCATTCTTGTATGTCGCTGTCGAACTTCGAGATCCGAAAGTGCGACTCCGTCGTGTGATCGCCCACAGATGATTGGGCAATTTGGGAGATTTTGAAGGATTTGCCGATAAAGCCTGTTTTTCGATTGACATCGGGGCGACCGTACAAGACGATCAGCAATTAAATCCGGCATCATCTCGCAGACGGAACTGTACTTCTGTCAAAAGTAAGGCCGCTCAAAGTCCTGAATTGGGGCAGTGTGGCTTCTGTCTCATTTATAGCTCGGCCATTTTTGGTTTAACCCCTGCCATAGCACGCTCACACTATTGGTTGTGTGAAGACAATAAAGGGAGTACTAATATGTCGATTGCAATGACCTGGTGGCAATTCCGAAACTCCGGAAGTGCCCTCACAAATCCAGCGGTAATGCTCGGCGTGATGCCACAAGGCCAGTTGATGAACTCAATGGAGATCATTTTCCGCGAAGAGGATGCGGCAGCCAGAGGCAGGGCGGCACTAAGAGGGTATTGCAGATATCGTGTCCGTCAGACGATCGAAGAGCGGTGTTTTCAGTTCGTCAACGGGCAATGGCGTGCCTGGACCAACAAAGCACCGGGAACCGCTGATGATCCCGACCCGTTAGTTCAATCCTGGGATCCTCCTTATCTTAGAATGATTGATACCCCTGGCTGGACTGTTTACCAGGGAGTTGGACCGGACACTAGACAACTGATCGCTAACACAGTCAGGAGTGATGTCAACGCGACGGAAGTCTGGATCCAGCATGTCTTCAGTACTTGGGCGCAAGGGGAGGATTGCTTCACTAGCGTTTGGAGCGACGTTTCCATTCAGATCACCTGGCACAACAGCCTACATCTAATCCGCGACAATCCTACTTCCCCCTGGCGGGCTGGTAGCAATTGTCGAATCCTGCACGGCCCGATGGTCTTCGGATCCACTGCCTTACTCTGAAGCAGGTGCTGTTTAAGAACCACCGTAAGTCGGAGAAAAGGACACTCAAGATAAATAGGGCAAACAAACCGTTGCAGAAAACTGGGCCGGAATGACGAACTTTCGAGGTATGAAGTCTAGTCCGTCGGCTAGGCAACTAAACTTAGCAGTTAGGCCGCAGAGGACGCTCGCATGGGGATGCCCACAGAACACACGAAGTTAATCCACCGCACGGGCTTCCCGGTCCCCGTCACCGCTGCGCTCAATGACCAAGAGCGGGGGTTGCTTACGCGATACGGGTATTGGCTGGAGGCGCTGGCCACTGGTGCGCTCGCCCCGATCACCCCCGAGCAGCGGCAGTTCGTCCGAGTGGCCTGTGGTGATGCCGAGCCGCGATCCGCGTTTGAGGTCGCGTGGGTCAAATTCAGTCAGATCGCCAACCCGGTCTCACACCAAGTCGGCCCGCTCGAATTGGCCAACCGGCTCGCCAAGCTCAACGCCGCCCGAGCCGCCACGACCGCCGCACAGGATGATTACAGCGCCCGGCGGGTCGCAATACTGGAGCAGGTTCGGTCGCACCTTGACGCCCTGGACGCGGAGTTCGCCGACCGACTCGCGGCCACCAGCGAAGTGTCGGCCCGGTTGGAGGCCGAGGCTCGGGAGGCCGTCCTCGCGTATGGCGAGAGCTTCCGGCACGCCGGCATCCACGCGGTCTATACCAAGTGTCGCGTCACATGGGACAGCAAGGGGTTGGCCCGGTACATGGAGTCGCACCCCGGTGTTGGCGAGTTCCGTCGGGTCAGTGCGCCGTCGGTCAGTCTGCGGTTCCAACAGCCCGAAGCCCTGCCACGTCGTGAACCGTCTTGAGCGGTGTGGCGTTCTAGTAGAACATGACCGTGGTTCGGAACTGTTGTTCGCTCAACACCAAGGGAGATACTCATCATGAGTCAAGTTATTACCGTGTTCGTTGCCATTTTGCTGACATCCTGTTCGGCTCGGTTGGCCGATGTGGATGTCGGGTTGGTCGATCAAAAGCCGCCGCTGAAGAAAGACTTGGTGGCTCCCAAGAGCGACGACGGGATTGCCAAGGTTGGCCTGCACGAGACGATCAAAGGGAAAATGGCCAAGGGCGAGAAGCGGAACTTGTACGTCATTGTCAACTCGCTCAGTAACCCGGAGATCGCCAAGATCTGGTGGGTTCAGGAAGAAGTCACGCGGGACGGTGAGTCGTTGTCATCGGTCGCCCAATTCGGCGAAGAAGCCGCTGGCGTCGGTGAGTATTTCGCCATTCTCGCCGTCGCAACCGACAAGAAGTGGGCGGTCGGCGAGATGCTGAAGAGTCTTCCGGACGACGCCACCTACACCACAGTCAAGATCGTGAAACGCAAGTGACAGTGCATCGGCGAGACGATTTGGCTGGGGTATCAGTCGCTTTTAGCAGCTTAGCGAACAATTCCCTCAAGAGATAACTCGGGGCTAAACCTACCGCATCAAATACGACGGCTCAGCTGTTGGGACAGATGGGCTGTGGTATTTTCAGTTCATTGCTGCGCGCTTTTATCGTCGGCGCTAGACAAATTACTGCCAGGACAGATGGGCTGTGGTATTTTCAGTTCATTGCTGCCTCCCGGCAGATCGACGTTTTCTTCGGCGGCGCGTTCGCGGAGTTGCTTCATTCCACTCAGTTGGGCAACCGCTACAATGTCCCGTGCTGAAACGCCTGCGGGAAATGCTTCGGAGCGGAAATGAACCAGAGACTGACGGCCATAGCCGATCGGACTCGCTGCGGCGGTTCAAGCAGTTACTGAGGCGTCAGTAAGATCCCTGCGGTTATACGGAGTCCCGACCATGAGTGAGCCGCACGATCTGAACGAGACCGCGGACATTCCCACGATTCCTGTCGGCTCTATCGACGCTAACGCGACCGGAGGCTACACCCCGCAACCCGACGCCGCAGCCGAGGCGGTGCGAACCGGTACCTATCTCCCTCTATCCGAACATGTCAAGCCCGCCGCCGATCAACGATCGGACCCCGCGATCGGCACGGTGATCGCCGGTCGTTACACTCTGGTCGAGGTCATCGGTCAAGGGGGCATGGGTTCGGTCTACCTGGCCAGCCAGTCCAATCCGGTCAAGCGGCAGGTGGCGTTGAAACTGATCAGGACGGAGATGGACTCCAAGACGGTCCTCATTCGGTTCGAGGCCGAGCGGCAGGCGCTGGCGCTGATGGACCATCCGAACATTGCCCGCATCTACGACGGCGGCGTCACACCCACGGGCCGGCCCTTCTTCGTCATGGAACTGGTCCACGGCGTTCCCATTACCCGGTACTGCGACGAACGCCACCTCGACATCCGGGCGCGCCTGGAATTGTTTGTGGCCGTGTGCCAGGCCGTCCAGCACGCCCACCAGAAGGGGATCATTCACCGCGACTTGAAGCCGGGCAATGTGCTGGTGGCAGAAGTCGATGGTCGGCCGAGTCCCAAGGTGATCGACTTTGGCGTAGCCAAGGCGACGGAAATCAGGCTGACCGATCAAAGCATCGTCGAAATCGGAGTGATTGTTGGGACTCCGACCTACATGTCGCCGGAGCAGGCGGATCCCTCGACGATGGACATTGACACCCGAACTGACGTTTACGCCCTGGGTGTGATCCTTTACGAGTTGCTGGTCGGCTCGACGCCGATTGATGCCAAGCAGTTCAAGCGGGGGGCGATCCTCGAGATGTTGCGGATGGTGCGGGAGGACGACCCGCCGCGGCCGAGCACGAAGTTGAGCACGGCCGACGCCCTGCCGAACATCGCGGCCAACCGGGGCATCGAGCCGGCGAAATTGGCCAAGTTCCTGCGCGGGGAACTCGACTGGGTGGTGATGAAGGCGATCGAGAAGGACCGCACCCGGCGGTACGAGACGGCCAGCGGTTTCGCACGAGACGTCCAGCGCTACTTGGCGGACGAGATCGTAGAGGCCCGACCGCCGAGCGCCGGTTACCGCCTCCGAAAGTTTGCCCGACGGCATCGGGGACAGGTTCTCGCAGCGAGTCTGATTCTCTTAACGATTGTGGCCGGATTCATCGGGACGACGATCGGACTAGTGCGGGCCGACGAACAACGCCGTCTGGCCGAGAATCGGCTGGACCTCCTGACAAAAGCCAATGCTCAGACCGAGGCGGAGCGGTTTCGAGCCGAGCAGAACTTCGGCACCGCCCGGTCCCTGATCCTCGAGATGGGCGACCAGTTCAAACAGATGATGACCGGACAGAAGGACGAGAAAGTCGGGGATTTGGCTTGGAAGAAAGCCCTGGATAAAAGCCGGGACCAGTTCGACGAGTTCCGCCGACGCCAACCCGATGACGCGACTCTCATGAAGCAGTCGGCCTTACTCCACCGCATGTCCGCAAACCTCTCACGGACCCTGAACGACTACCTTGGGGCGATGGGCGGATACGCCGCAGCGGTCCAAATCTCGGAGGATTTGACGGGCCGTTTTCCGGAGAACCGCGAGTACCGCGACGAACTGGCCCTGACGCTTTCGGACCGGAGCACGGTCGAACGATTGACGGGCAAGTTGAAAGACGCCGCCGCGACACTGGACCGTGCCTTCAAATTAGCCGAAGGGCCGCAAGGCACCCTCCGCGATTCGTCCTACCGCCGGACCCTTGGGATGCTTCTCACCGATCAAAGCACCGTCGCCTACATGCTGGGCCAGTTCGAGGATATGGATCGCTTCTCGGTCCGGAGCCGTGAACTATGGGATCAACTGAAAACCGCTCCCGACGACGAGCGAAGACCCTACGACCCGCTCTTTGCGGCGATGGCGGTCCACCGCCGGGCGCTGGCCCGGCGAGAACTCGGCCGAACCGCGGAGGCGATGACCGCCCACGACGATGCGGTCGCCCGGATGAAGGTTCTGGCAGGGCCGAAGGCGACACGGGACGAACGGTACTGGGATTGCGAGGCGCGGCGGGAGCGGGCACGGACGGCGGTTGCCGTCCCGGAGCGGCGGGCCGCAGCAGTTGCGGATCTGGCCGAGGTGATCCCCCTCGCGGAGAAATTGATCGAGGAGTTCCCACACGTCGTCCATTTCCGCGCAGGATTGGCGGAAACGTACCTCTATCGCGGTGAACTCCTTTTGTCCCTCGATCAACCGGAGCCGGCCACCGCCGAGTTGACGAAATCGCTGGCCGTGTCGCGCGACCTTCTCGATCGCCACGGCGTTCTAACCAAGTCGTTGCTTATCCGCGGGAATACGTTTCTGGCACTCGGGCGGGCGCGGGCCGCAGCCGGGAAGAATAATGAGGCGGTCGGGCACTGGAAGAATGCGGCCAAGGTGTTCGAGGTGGCGTTGACGATCGACCCCGACAACTTTCACCGCCGCCGCGGGCATGCGGAAGCGGAGCGGGCGTTGAAGCCGCCCGCGAAATGACAGCGGTAAAAACAGGGGGTAGATCAGGGAATGACGGCCGGCTGCGGATCCGCCGGAACGGGAGGCGACGTCTGCCCATTGGTATCGGTCACCGTCACAGTAAGCGTTTCATCAAAGATGGGATCGGGAAGATCGTTCTTGTTCACGACTTGGAACGTCCAATAGAGTTGATTGGCTCCGTTCGTCGCGGGTCCGCTGTAAATCGTTCCTTCCCAGGTCTTCTTCTTGTTGTTCTTCTGAATATTGACGGTCCAACCGATCTGGAGATCGCTGCCTCTTACGTACCCGATGGTAATAATATCGTGGCCGCCAGGATCTTTCTTGGTGAGGTGGATGAACCCGTTCGGGTGTAGAGTGTCCCATTGCATTCGCGCATGGGTGAGCACAGGGGCGGTCAGCGGCTGTTTTTCGTTGTCTGGGGGCATCGGAATGGACCTCGGGAATGGATGGTCGGCATGGGGCTTTGTAACTCGATGTGGACGGATGGTATCGACTGGCAACAGTCGTCGCCAATCAAATTTTGAATTATTTCTGGATTTCTGTTAACGATTAGATGAAGCAGCGGGAGGAGGCTCTCCCGCCGCAGGGCCGTGTCAGGCTCCCCGCATCCCTCGACCGGCTGACCTCGACACCGCCACGGACTCGCGACGACTTGAAAGAAGTGGCGAGCCGAGAGAGTGAAGTACCCGCAAGTGGCCCCGCCGCCGCCCAAAACAACCCCCGCGCGATACTGAATAAAAAGGGCTAGTTGGACGAGGCCTTCGTCGCCTCCGCGAGCCGCTGGTGTTGTTTTTTGAATGCGCGTCCCCTGCGGAAATCCAGGATCGCTTGGGCGATGAGGTGTTCATCACTCAGGTCGCGGTGGGTTGTGGGTAAACGCTGGGTGATGTCCGGATCTACTCGTCCTTCAGTTTTAGACGGAACGCCTCCGTGGCCGGATCGTATTTCAACTTCGAGCGATGCTCGGCCAGCCACCCCGTGTAGGTTTTCGTTCCGGTCGCTTGATCCGGAATCCAATGGGGTGCGTCGGGTAACACGGCACGCACCACGCACACAGCCCAGGGTTCATTGGTATCCGCCTGCTTGACGAGTACGTCCAAATTCTCCGCAAGCCATTGCGCACGCGAACGGCCACGGTTGGCCTTCCACCAGACCACTCGCTCCTCATCGGTAGAGAAGCGTCGGCCCGCCCAGAGGTCTAACGCCAACTGAACGTCGAACTGCGAACTGAACCACCAGCCGCGTGGGTCTTTGTTCGTAAATCCTTTGGGCGTCTTCGGGTCGGCCTTCAACGCCGCGACCTCCGCACTGATCCGGGGCAACACTTCCATCAAGTGGTCGATGATCGCGTCACCGCTCACTTCCCTCAGGCATGGATAGACCCAACTGGCGTTATCGCCGTGGTCCTTCTGGATGCGGATGAGCAGCGCGGAATGTGGTCGGGCGAGCGGGCCAAACTGGGCCAAGAGCCGTATCCAGTTGGCGATGTGCATGTCTGTCGTGTGGTTGCGGTAGGTCCAAGAACCCGGCTTCGGTCCCGGTTTTAACTCGCTGGTCACCTTGGCCAAAG
>JANLRE010000935.1:0-1758 GCA_031368205.1 Fimbriiglobus sp.
AAGTTGTGTACCACTCGATCCGAGTGGCCCGGAATTAGGTTTGTGAACTATGTTGCTTGCATCATTATCCACACGATTTGTGATCCCAACCGTCGCGGTTGCTGGCGTTGTCGTGGCGGTAGCGGTTGCGGCAGCGCACACTTAACCATCCGGGAACCCAGCGAACAGATTGACGCCGGCCCCGGAGTTTCCTCCGGGGCCGGTTCCATTTCTGGCCGCCTTTTGTCACCCGCCTGAAGTAAGAGAGACCGCTTTATGCCACCGGCGCCGCTTCCTTTGTCGAACCAGTCGAACCGCACGGGCGATTCCCCGATCAGCTACTTCATTCAGAAGACGATCGAAACGCCCGGCCTCATCTCCTTGGCGGCGGGCCTTGTCGATGAAGGCTCCCTCCCGGCGGCAGAAGTCGCGGCAGCGGTCGCAAGCATCATGGCGAACCCGGTCTCGGCGAAAGCGGCGTTGCAGTACGGCAGCACGCAAGGGTTGCTGTCGTTACGGGAAAGCGTGGTTCAACACGTTTGCCAGGCCGATGGCGTGACGCCGCGTGACATCGCGGTGTCAGCGGATGATGTCGTGCTAACGACCGGGTCGCAGCAGATGCTTTACTTGCTCGGCGAAGCACTGTTCAACGAAGGCGACATCGTGATCTGCGAAGCGCCGTCGTACTTCGTCTACCACGACTGCCTGAAGAGCCACGGCGCGAAAGTCTACTCCGTGCCGATGGACGATCCGGGCGGCATGAACCTCGACGAGTTGGACGACTTATTGCAACGCCTCGAACGATCCGGCGAGTTGCCGAGAGTGAAGTTGATTTACACCGTCGATTACTTCCAAAACCCGACCGGGCTTTCACTCGCCGAAAACCGCCGCGCCAAGTTGGTGGACATTGCCCGCAAGTACAGCCGCCAACACCGAATCTTGATTCTCGAAGATGCGGCCTACCGCGAGTTGCGCTACGACGGCCCGGACATCGTCAGCGTGAAACGATTTGACACGACCAATGAATACGTCATCTACACCAGCACCTTCTCGAAGCCGTGCGCGCCGGGGCTGAAGACGGGGTTCAGCATCCTCCCGAAGGGCCTAACGGGGCCGATTTGCAACTTGAAAGGCAACCACGATTTCGGCTCCACGAACCTGACGCAACACGTCATCAACTCGATGATCGAAACCGGCGCGTACACCCGTCACGTTGAAAAACTGCGTGGCGTGTATCGCACCAAGAAAGACGCGATGTTGCGGGCGATCGAACGTGAATTCGCCGATTGGCCGGAAGTGACTTGGACCAAACCGAACGGCGGCCTGTACGTCTGGCTGACGTTCCCGCCCCACCTCGACGCGGGCAAAAACGGCCCGCTCGTAGAACGCGCCTTGGCCGCCGGGGTTCTCTACGTCCCCGGCGAGTACGGCCACGTTCCCGATCAATTCGGCAACGTCCCCACCAACGAAGTGCGGCTCAGTTTTGGCGTCGCCAACGTGGACAAAGTGACGGAGGGAATTCGCCGCCTCAGAAAAGCCTGCTGCGGCCTCGAAGCCCGAACTGTTGTGCAGGCGGAAGCAGTTAGCGTGTAACAAAATACCATCCTGCCAGTGACTTCGTGGATGTGACGGGTTTCGCACAACGCTGCGACTCCTCCGGAGTCGGAGAAATGATGGGGACGCGATCCTGGGGTGTCGCTGCGCTCAACCCCAGGCTAATGGCTATAATCCCTTCGGGATAAAACCAACCTGAGGCATCCCGGAGGGATGCCAGCGATT
>JANLRE010001052.1:0-1825 GCA_031368205.1 Fimbriiglobus sp.
CTCGTCGAGGGTGTCGCCTTTGATGAGCTTCATGGCCAGAAATGGCCGACCGTCCGGCAAGGTTCCGACCTGGTACACCGCCGGGATGCCGGGGTGCTGGAGTTGCCCCGTAATCCGTGCCTCATCCACGAACCGCCGAGCAGTACCCGAATCCGGCGCGTATTTATCTAGCAGAATCTTGACCGCAACCTCACGGTCCATCGCCAAATCCCGCGCACGGTAGACGACCCCCATACCACCTCGCCCGACCTCGTCGAGCAGATCGTAGTTGGCAACGATAACCGGCGGCGGGGTCGCGTTGTCGGACGGAGCAGTGGTGGCATCGGTGGTGCGGTTGGCATCGAGCATTGGATGGGCCTCTGAAAAACAGTGTTGACCGTCGAAGTCCGGAGGGGTTACTTCCCTTCAATTTTTTGATGAACGGCCTGCCAAACATCAGCGATGGTTTTCATCGCCGCCGCTTGCAACATCACTCGGGGGACCATTTTCAGGAGGCCACCGAGTTCGACTAAATCTCCGGTCCACTTCACCGTCGTGCCACCGGAATCGCTGGGCTGAAAACGAAGCCGTGCATCCATCGTGCTACTGCTGCCGACACCCTGACTCACGATGCGGTAGTGGATGGATTCGGGGACAACCCGGTCAATCACGGTCGCGGTGGTGTCGAGGGTACCGGCCATGAACGCGAATTTGGGTTGAACTTTCCAAGATGCGCGGTCCGTTGAGATGTGCGTAATTTCCGAATTGGGCAAACTCTGCGCCAGCCACCCGGCGTTCGAGACGTACTCAAACACCGCCGACAAATCGGCCCCGAAGGTTTCCGTGCCTTCAAAATGGATCATGAACACACCCCACCGGAACACTGGTATCCTAAGATTATAGGTATTACGCCGGTCGATCCTCCGGGAACCCGCAGGTCGGTTGAGAATTATTTTTCAAAAGCAAAGCGAGACAGTGACGGATTCGCCTCCTATCTTTAGGATGACCAGTGGTCTGAACATTTTACCCGGCTGAAAATGCGTTCGGCCCAAACCCACGGAGATTGGCTATTCCTGCTCTTGTCCCTCAAATGGGCGAGCCTTCTGTCGCCACCATGACCCCGCGCCCGACGTCCGCGACCCCGACACCAACAGTTGTGCCCGCCAAACGCGCCTTGGCCTCGTATATGACTGCGGTTGCGTTTCTGGGCATGCACATCGCAGCGCTGTCGGTCTTTTTCGTCGAGTTCTCGTGGCTCGCTGTCGGGATGATGGTGCTTTTCTACACGATTCGCGGCTTCGGGCTGACGGCCGGCTACCACCGTTACTTCGCACACCGGGCGTACAAAACCAGCCGGTTTTTCCAGTTCTGCTTGGGTTTGATGGGCGCAGCCGCGCTGCAACGTGGGCCGGTATGGTGGGCGGGTCACCACCGCACCCACCACAAGCACTCCGATGAAGAAGGTGACCCCCATTCACCGATTATGAAGTCGATCTGGTGGTCCCACGTCGGTTGGGTGCTGTCGAACCAATACAACACGGTCGAATGGGATCTGATGAAAGACTTCCGGAAGTACCCGGAACTCAAGTTACTCGAACGCTTCGACCTGGTGCCGGGTATCTTGTTGGCGTTCCTTTGCTTGGCGATTGACGGGCTGTCCGGCATTGCCTGGGGCTTTTTCTTCGGCACCGTTGTCCTTTACCACAGCACGTTCATGGTGAACTCGGTGTGTCACTTGCTCGGCACCCGCCGCTACGCCACGAAAGATATGAGCCGCAACAACTGGTTCGTTGCCTTTTTCACACTCGGCGAAGGCTGGCACAACAACCACCACCACTACCCGTCG
>JANLRE010001060.1:0-4071 GCA_031368205.1 Fimbriiglobus sp.
AGTCGAAACCCTCGTGCTGTCGGGCTTCGGCGGTGCGATTGGAATCGTGCTGGGCGTTGGGCTGGCGTACCTGCTTTCCTACGCCTTCGGCGTGCCAACGATGATCCGCCTTTGGTCACCCGTTTTGGCGTTCAGTGTGTCGATGTTAGTCGGGTTGCTCTCGGGCAGTTACCCGGCTCGTCGCGCTGCCAGACTGGACCCGATTGAAGCACTTCGGCACAACTAACACACTAAACGCGATTCTCGTATCGCAAATTCTCACCATTATCTTGCACCATTCAAGCGGTTCTCGGTGTACGATTCGTATGAACTGCACACCAGCGGATTGATTCAGATTGGGCACCGTGCAACCCAGTGAATAGGAGTATCGAATTATGTTGCGTAACTTGACGACAACAGCAGCACTGCTCGCTTCGGTGCTACTCGGCGGTAACTTGATGGCCGGCCCACCCGGTCACGGCGGGGGTGGCGGTGGGCATAGCGGGGGTGGGCATAGCGGAGGTGGTGGGCACTACTCGGGCGGTGGTGGGCACTACTCAGGCGGTGGTGGACACAGCAGCGGAGCGCATTACTCCGGTGGCGGATACCACGGTGGGCACAGCAGCCCTGCCTATTACGGCGGTGGTTATCGTGGCGGCGTCAACATTGGTTTGGGCTACGGCGGATATGGTTACGGCGGCGGGTATGGTTACGGCAATGGCCTTGGCTATTACGGCAACGGCTTCGGGGTCTCGCTTTACACTGCACCCCGATACTATGCACCAGCCCCCGTTTATTACACGCAACCGCAAGTGATCGTTTCCCCAGGCTACACGACCGGCGCCTACTACCCCCAGACCGTCGTAACGTCGGTGAACAGTAGCCCGATCGTGTCATCCCCGATCCCTGGTGAAATCACCCCGTTACCAATGCCCGTGCCGACCGGACCATTCCCTTACGACGGCGGCCCGGTTAACCCGATCCCGCAACCGACACCGGACAAACCAGGTGTCCCCCAACCGATGATTCAGCCAGTAGACGGCCCAGACGGCGTGCAAATTTCGTTTCCTGCACCAACACCAGCGAAACGGGCGTTGAAGTATCCAGCTTACGGCGAGAAATAATCGGATTGATGAACTGATCGCAAGACTACAACGGCCCTGGTTTTCCAGGGCCGTCATTCTATGGTCAGGTAGGGTCGGAGGTTCTCCAATGTCTTCGCGCCAATGCCACGTACTTTTCGCAAATCTTCGATCGTTTTGAACGCGGCCTTCTCTCGTGTTTCGACGATGCGCTGCGACATGGCTGGCCCCACGCCTGGCAGCCGTTGCAGTTCCGTTTCGCTGGCCGTGTTCGGGTTGATTGGCACGTCACCAACACGCAACTTCGCGCCATTGGCCACACGTGGTGAAGATACCAGTGGTCGAGCAATCGGCTTGCGTTCCAGTTTCTCAGCATCGGCGGAATCGGTTGACACGTCACGCTCGTCAACCACGTTCACCCACGGGCGAACTTTATCGACCGTTTTGGCGCCGATACCCTTCACACCACCGAGATCATCCACCGTGCTAAACTTGCCGTGCAACTGTCGGTGGCCCAGAATCGCCTCCGCCAAGCTGGGTCCGATGCCGGGGATTTGCTGAAGCTCCGATTTGTCCGCCCGGTTCAAGTCAACTTGCTGCGTGAAGTGTTGGTCCGTCGGTCGCGCACCCAGCCGATTGCCATACCCACGAAAGGCGAGCAACCCCAATAGCGCCACCCCAAATACAGCGAGTGCCAATTGCGCCGACCGGGATGTCGGCAGCGTGGCGGGTGGCAGGGGTAGTTTGGTAGCCGGGTCCATCGCGGTTGCTCACAGCATAAAACTGGCACAACCGCGACATTCTAACCTTTCGTCATAACCAGCACCACATATCGGCACCATTTTGTCAAGATTGGTGCCGCACGTAAACAGCGTGTGTCGAGTCCGTCGAGTGCCGAAGTGATTACACGGTGGTTCCAAACTCGTCGGACCATGCTCAATAATTGAAAGCCTTCGATCGTCAGTGACGGGAACATTTCCCGCACCGGCCCGAGGTCACCGGGGCGAAGCGGTTGCTCGTCCGCTGTGCGATTCTTGCCGGGATAGGGCAAGTGTTTGCGGGCGAACTCTAGCAGTGGATTACCGCCCCACGGCTCGCAGAACACCGCCACGCCACCGGGCGTCAACACCCGTTTTAATTCAGCGCCCGCCTTCGCCAAATCCAAATGGTGCAACACCGCGTTGCCCCAAACGCAGTCGAACGACTCGTCCGGAAACGGCAACGCTTCACCGTCCGCGACCACGAACCGGACCGAGACACCATTCGCCGCAGCGCGTTCCTCGGCTTCGCGCACATAGCCCGGTGACAAGTCAAACGCCGTCACGGCGGCACCCTGCCGTGCTAACACCACCGACGCCATGCCGTGACCACAACCGTAGTCCAGGATTGATTTCCCGTGAAGGTCTCCGAACCTCGTCATTGCGGGGCGAATCCATGTTTCATGGTCGAGATATTCGGCATCGACAAATCGGAGTTCGACGGGGTTCCGGCGAAACGTCGTGGCCCTCATCGCCGCTTGTTGGTCGTGAAAGACGCGCTCCGCAATCTGTCGATCCAGGTCTAGAACATTCGACTTGGGCATGGGAAATCCTTCCGGGGGACGGTCAGTTATGTAAAACAATCAGTACGTGTCTTCGTCCTTCGCCCTAGTCTCCCCCCGTATGCGGGGGGATTAAGGGGGGTTGAAGCCTTCACCCCACCCCACCCCTCCCCGCATACGGGGAGGGAGCATAGACCCGACTTGTGAGCATTCCGTGGCCACCGATCCGCAACCGCCGACTCCGCCCGATTCCACCGACCACGCTGCCGTCCGGTTGGATAAGCTTCGGCAAATCGAAGCTCTGGGTTTCGATCCCTGGGGCCAACGGTTCGACGACCACCGGCCCCTGGCTGAAATCCGTACTCTCGAACCGAACCACTTCGATGATGCCAATCCCAATGGGCCGAAAGTTCGTGCGGCGGGGCGGGTCGTGCGGCACCGAACTGGTGGCAAGTTACACTTTCTGGAAATCCAAGACCAGTCCGGTCGGATTCAGTTGATGGTGCGCTTGAATAAAGTCGGTCCGTTGGAATGGAAGGTGCTCAACCTCCTCGACCTCGGCGACCTCATCGGCGTCGATGGTGAATTTGGCAAAACCAAGACCGGCGAACTGACGATCCAGGTCGAGAAGCTGACGTTCCTGACGAAGTCGCTCGAACCGCACCCGAAGGATGTGTTTGGTATCGGCGACATGGAATACCGCTTGCGGCACCGCTACCTCGACATGATTTACACACCGGAAACGATGCGCCGCGTGCTGCAACGGGTGAGCATCATTCGCACGATTCGCAACTTCCTGGACCGGCAAGGTTACCTCGAAGTCGAAACTCCCGTTCTGCAAGCCATCGCCAGTGGTGCGGCAGCGCGTCCCTTCAATACCGAACACAACGCCCTTGGCATTCCGCTTGTGTTACGCATCGCGTTGGAACTGCCGCTGAAGCGATTGCTCGTGGGCGGGATGGAGAAGGTCTACGAAATCGGCAGGGTGTTCCGCAACGAAGGGATTAGCCCGAAGCACAACCCCGAATTCACGATGCTGGAGTTGTACCAAGCCTACGGCGACCTGTTCACCATGATGGAATTGACCGAGCAACTGATCGTGGCCTGTGTCGATGTTGTTGCACCGGACGCAGCACGAACGATTCAGTACGGCGACCACGCCATTCCTTTTTCGCCGCCGTTTCAACGGGCGAAGTATGCGGACCTGTTCACCGAACATGTCGGCGCGAATCTGTTCGACGAAATCGCGGTGCGTAACCGGGCGATTGAATTGAAGATGCCGCTGAAAGCGAAAGACGGCACGCCGAAGGACCATGACGTGTTGGTTAACGATCTGTTTTCGGAGCATGTCGAAGACAAGCTCATCGGCCCAATTTTCGTGTACGACTACCCCGCCGCACTCTGCCCGCTGACCAAACGCAAGCGCGAAGAACCGCGATTAGCGGAGCGGTTTGAACTGTACGTTCGCGG
>JANLRE010001081.1:0-2166 GCA_031368205.1 Fimbriiglobus sp.
TAAACCCCGTTCAGGTTGAAAGTTGGACTTCTCTGGTGTCTTTGTTTGGGGTCGTTTATCGTGGTCGAGTGATGGGAGTGATGTCGTTTTCGAGGGCGTCCGGGATGATCCGTCCGGACGTGTCGAAGTGGGGGCAGACGACGGACGACGTGCGGCGCTTGGCGACGGCGTCGCCGCACGTTCGGACACGGGAGCGGTTTCTCGCGCTGTTTATGATCGCCTCGGGCCAGTCGAACGCGACCCTGTGGGCCGCGCGGATCGGCCGCTGCGACGAGTGCGTCCTGAGTTGGGTCCACACGTACAACGCGTGCGGCCCGGACGCGATGACGTACCGCCGCACGGGCGGTCACGCCCCTTGTTTTGCGCCCGAAGTCGTCGATCGGATCGTCGGAACGGTCCGGCAGACCGAGCCGACGGCGCACGGCATCCCCGGCCACGGGTGGACGCTGAAGAAGTTGCGGCGGTGGGTGGGGGAGACGTTACACCGGGTCGTGTCGCGGGCGGCGTTGCACGCGATGCTGCGGGCCGCGGGGTTGAGTTGGAAGACGTGCAAGAAGCTCCTCGGGAAGCGCAATCCGCACAAGCGGGCGGCGTTTATGGAGCGCTTGGTCGGCCTGTATGAGCGCGTCGTGCGGCGGGAGGTCGTCCTGATTTATGTGGACGAGTCGCACTTCCACCGCGACCTGGACCTGGGTTGGTCGTGGGGGCGGGTCGGCGAGCGGCTCTGGCGGGTCAGCGGGTGCGCGCCGCTGTCGGACCGGATCAACTGGTTCGGGGCGTACAACTTCACCGACGGCGAATGCCGGATTTGGGCGGACGGCGCGTGCAACACGGAAACGACGGTCGCGTTCCTACACCGGATCGGCGACTGGGTGCGGTCCTGTGGCCGGGAGGTCGTGGTGATCTGGGACGGCGCGCCGTGGCACCGGGCCAAGATCGTGCCGCAGACCGCCAAGGAGTTGGGGATCACGGTGGTGGCGTTGCCCGGCTACAGCCCGGACCGGAACCCAATCGAAGGGCTGTGGAAGTGGATGCGGGACGAGGTGACGCAGCACCACTGCCACGACACGGTTCGGGAGCTGTTCGACGCCTGCAAAACCTTCATCGACGAGATCAACCAAGACCCGCTCGCCATCGTCCGACGCCTCTGGCCCCGGTTCACCCTCGACCCCGAAGTCGAAAAACTCGGATTCTCAACCTGAACGGGGTTTAAATGTGCTCGACCAAGCCGGTCGGAACCCAAAGGATCGGCCTGTTGTCTTGATTCGAGACTTTTGCGAAGAAGACGAACTTGCGTTCGGCGTGGCGATCACCGGAGAATTTGACTTCCCTCTCCCCAACACTTCGATTTCGTTACCATTCAATCGGGATGGTAAGTGCAAGACAGGTTTGAGAAAGGAATCTGTCGCAGTTTGTTCTTGGATTGTGCAAGTCCACCCCAACGGCATGTCTCACAGGATGGGCTTTACGCCACCTATCCCATTGGCTGCGATTTTGGCAGCGGTCTCATCATAACTTCAAACAGTTCTCACCGATTTTCCTAACGCCTCGCCATTACCGCTCTTCGCGGATACCATGTTCGCCACGGTCCGTTTTCACAAGGAGTTTTACAAATGCGTTGGTTCCTCTCCGCGTTCACTATGGTGGCTTGCGTTATGACTGCGATTGCGGCCCCCGGACAAGGTCCGGCGTTTGAAGAAACACCGTTCGGCAAAACCCCCGAGGGTGTTCCGATCACGGCCTACACGCTCATCAACAAAAACGGCGTGAAGGTGAAGGTCATCACTTACGGCGGCATCATCGCCGAGTTTCACGCGCCGGACAAAGACGGCAAGTTCGCGGACATCGTGTTGGGCTTCGACGACTTGAAGGGATACACCGACGGGCACCCGTTTTTTGGTGCCATCACCGGGCGCGTCGCCAACCGGATCGGCAACGCGAAGTTCACCATCGACGGCAAACAATTCACCATCCCCGGTGGCAACCCGCACAGCTTGCACGGCGGCGCGAAGGGGTTTGACAAGCGGGTCTGGAAGGGCGAAGCCTCAGTGACTCCCGCCGGTCCGGTGGTCAAGATGAGCTACACCAGCAAAGACGGCGAAGAGGGCTATCCCGGCGAACTGCAAACCGTCGTCACGTACACCCTGACCAGCGACAACGGCCTAA
>JANLRE010001093.1:0-2505 GCA_031368205.1 Fimbriiglobus sp.
GGCTGACATCCCTACCGGGATGTTTGGCAAAGGTTGCAACCGATGGGATGCCACGGGTCGTTTTTATACCGGAGGGATTACAGCGATTAGCCTGGGGTTGAGCGCAGCGACACCCCAGGTATGGGCACCTGCCCAGATCAACGCATCCTGAAGAGATGCCAGCGATTAGGCTGGGGTTGAGCGCAGCGACACCCCAGGTACTGTTGGTCATCACATCCTGCGATGCAACATGAGTCCGAAGTAGTTCAGGAGCGACACGCAGATCACGCCGAGGAATAGCACGAGCCAGAGGGCGAAGGTCCAGCTGTACGCCACGGCGTCTTGGCCGCCAGGGTATTCTTGAACGGGGTGGGGAGGGGGATTGGGGGTCATGGTGAATCCTATTGTGGTGATGGTGTTATCATCGGCGGGTTGGGAATGAGTTTCTAGTCAGGTCCGGCAGAAATTCGATTTCCAGTGCCTCAGCGCGTCGGGTTCCGCAGCGGTGCGGAATTTTCTGCCACTCATCGTCACTTTGATGAGGTACAATACCGGCGATGCGAATGGGAACCACTCTACCCGACGGTCCAGGAACGCCTCCTCGGATCGTCCTTCGGTTTGGACGGCGATGGACACCGATACGGCTCAACATCTTCTCGCCGCGTTACGGGAAAGTGGGTTACACCCCCCGGAACGACTCGACTTCGCTGCGCAATTCCTAGTTGCGTCAGAGGATGATGTTTCGTTGGCCGATCAGCTCCTGACGCACGGTCTTCTCACGCCGTACATGCACCGCAAAGTCCGCATCAATCGGTCGTATGAAATCCTGTTCGGTCCCTACTTAATCCTCGACAAAATTGGCGAGGGGGGAATGGGGAAAGTTTACCGGGCGGTCCAACTCGGCAAAGGGCAACTCGTCGCGCTAAAGGTGGTTCGCCAGCACCTCATCACGAACAAGACCGTGAAGCGACGCTTTAAGAAAGAAGCGGCGGCGGCGGCGGCGTTCGATCACCCCAACATCGTCAAGTTGTACGACGCGGACGAAGTGAACGGGCGGTATTACTTGGCGATGGAATACGTGGACGGGATTGATCTCGCCCGATTGGTCAAGCAGTTCGGGCACCCGCCCACAATCGGCTTAGCGCATTACCTCGAAGTGTGCGAATACATCCGGCAAGCGGCACTCGGGTTGCAACACGCCCACGACAAAGGGATGGTCCACCGCGACATTAAGCCGTCCAACTTGTTGGTCTATGGTGACCGCGCCTTACCGGGCACACGCGGCAAGGCGATTCTGAAGATCCTCGACATGGGCTTGGTCCGCTCCATGATCGACGACGACGACGCCTACAGCACCGAATTGACCCGCGATGGCACGGTCGTGGGCACGCCCGATTACATGTCCCCGGAGCAAGCGAAGAACTCCAGCACCGTGGATGCCCGTGCTGATCTGTATAGCCTGGGGTGTACCTTCTACTACATGCTGCGTGGCAAGTCGCCGTTTCCGGACGGTAGCCCGATCGACAAGTTACTTCGCCATCAACTCGACGCGCCGCCCGACTTGGCCAACGAGCGCCCCGATGTCCCGCGCTCGGTTTGCGACATCGTGCTGAAATTGATGCAGAAAAAGCCCGAGGATCGGTACCAGACGGGTGCGGATGTGGCGAACGCAATTGCCGCTGTCCTCGCTGGCAATCCGATGCCGGCCCGCCGGGAGTCTGTTGTTCCCGAGCGTTCGGCTACGCGGCCGATTCACGAACCGTTCTCGTTCACCAGCGATACATCGGCAGTCACACCAGAACCCAACCTGACGCCTTTGAACAGTGATGCGGTGATTGCCAAACCCGTGGCCCCCGCGATTCGCCTCCGAGTGGTCACACCCAAACCACCGACGAGTGAACCGATCAAAAGTTCCGGACCGATTGCGATCCCGCGCCCCGATCATCCGCTGAGTTCGGACAGCCTGCCGGGGGCGGGTCGATACCCGTCTCCGCAACGTGCGGTTACGACCCCAATCAACGTCGATCGCCCAAAAAATACCAGCACCCCGGCACCCCGTCGCAAGCCCCAAGCCCGGAAAGCCGCGACACAACCAGCCGATTCCGCAACACCCATCGTCCTGTGGATCGCGGGCGTTGTGTTCTGTTTATTCGTGCTGATCTTTGTCGGGATTCTCGTCGCCAAGGTGGTTAACAAGAGCTAATGGAGTATCAACCAAAATCGCAGGTTTAGTGTTGTGTGGGTGAACAGTACATTTGTTGGTGGCAAATTGGTTTATGCTTGGTGGCCCCGGTAGGGGTCATGGCGTGTAGCCACGGGTGAAGCGCTTCGCGTAACCCGTGGAATCAGATACGCACAACTCGACTGCCCTGGAGGGGCAGAGGAATTCCTTCGCCCCTCCAGGGCGAGTTAACATGGGGAGTCACTGTCCACGGGTTGCGCGAAGCGCTCCACCCGTGGCTACAATCCGGTGCCCCTTCAGGGCACAAAGCCAATGCTGCTTATTAGTCGGATCAAGAATCCACC
>JANLRE010001094.1:0-3334 GCA_031368205.1 Fimbriiglobus sp.
GAGGCATCCCGGTAGGGATGCCAGCGATTAGCCTGGGGTTGAGCGCAGCGACACCCCAGGTGTTAGATTCCCTGCCACATCAACGCATCTTGAAGGGATGCCAGCGATTAGCCTGAGGTTGAGCGCAGCGACACCAAGGGAACTGGGTAAAGTGTGATCCGCAGCGAAGCGCCCGCCTTGACAAGTCGGTTTATCAACTGAACCGACAGACCCTGATTGAATCCCCACGGTTCGGCGCCACACTCATAACCAATGTTGAATTCTCGCAACGTGCAGCGATCCCAGGTGGATCGGAGCGGTTCTATCAGTGATTCAATTGCGTCGAGCATCGCCGCGATGTTCGGCTCCGGCTCGGTGTGCGACGTGTTTGTCTCGAACGTTGCGTACCACCGGCCATTGTCTCCATGTGTCACGTGCAACGGCGAAACGCCGTGTGCTGCAAGTGCATCCGCAAGGGCCGTCAAATCGTCCGGCGATGTCAGGACAAGGTCCGTGTTGAGATAACTTGTTACCGTGTCCATCCGCTAATTCTCCTTCCCGTTCGCTGATCCATCCTGAATCACTTCTGTTCGCCACTTCCCCTGCCCGTAAACTATCCGCTTTCCTTGCACCGACTACCGGAGCCTACCCGTGGCCAAGATTAAAGTGAAGAACCCGATCGTCGAGATGGACGGCGACGAGATGACGCGGATCATCTGGCAGAACATCCGCGAGAAGTTGATTCTGCCGTACCTTGATGTGGACCTGAAGTATTTCGACCTTGGCATCGAACACCGGGACGCCACGGACGATCAGGTGACGTTCGATTCGGCCAAGGCCACGAAACAGTACGGCGTGGCGGTGAAGTGTGCGACGATCACGCCGGACGAGGCGCGCGTCAAAGAGTTCGGCTTGAAGCGGATGTACCCCTCGCCCAATGGCACGATTCGCAACATTCTCGACGGCACCATCTTCCGCGAACCGATCATCTGTGCGAACGTCCCGCGACTGGTGAAGCACTGGGACAAGCCCGTCGTCGTCGCCCGACACGGCTTCGGCGATCAGTACAAGGCGAGCGAAATTCTGTTCCCCGGTCCGGGCACGGTGAAGCTGATTTACACGCCGAGTGACGGCGGCCCGTCGGTCGAAAAGGAAGTCTTCAAAGCCCCTAGCGCGGGCGTGACATTGGCCATGTACAACCTCGACGACTCGATCCGGGGGTTCGCGCGGGCATGTTTCAATTACGGCATCGGTCGGGACTTCCCGGTCTACCTCTCGACGAAGAACACCATTCTCAAAATCTACGACGGTCGCTTCAAGAACCTGTTCCAAGAGATCTTCGATGCGGAGTTCAAGGACAAGTTTGCCGCCAAGAAGCTGACCTACGAACACCGCCTGATCGACGACATGGTGGCCAGCAACATGAAGTGGAGCGGCGGCTACTTGTGGGCGTGTAAGAACTACGACGGCGACGTGCAATCGGACACGGTGGCCCAAGGGTACGGCTCGCTCGGGCTGATGACCTCCGTGCTGATGAGTCCCGACGGCAAGACCGTCGAAGCCGAAGCCGCGCACGGCACCGTGACCCGCCACTACCGGATGCACCAGCAAGGCAAACCGACATCCACCAACCCGATCGCGTCGATCTATGCGTGGACTCGTGGCCTGATTTATCGCGGCAAAATGGACGGCACCCCGGACGTGGTGACGTTCGCGGAGACGCTGGAAAAGGTCTGCGTCGATGTCGTCGAATCCGGCAAGATGACGAAAGACCTCTCACTACTCATCAGCGACACGATGCCGTACCTCACCACCGAAGAGTACCTCGCTGCTGTCGATACGGAGTTGAAGAAACGGATGGCGTAACCTACTTCACGAACACGCCCCATTGGGAAAGTCCGGCCATGACCTTCACGTACTTCTGCGTGAACAGCGGGACTTTTTCCAGGTAGACCAAGTGGTCGTGGGGGCTGGTGCGTTTTTGATTCAGGCCGATGGTTTCGAGGGTTTTCATCACCCAGTCGCGGTGCGGGACGGGGGTGGTGATGAGCATCCGCCCCATCGGTTTGAGTAGGTCGTGGCAGGCTTGAAAACAATCGACGTGTTCCACCACTTCAAAGGCGACGATGGCATCGAACGACTCGGCAGCGAGGCCGAGCGTTCGCCATTCGCGGACATCGCCGACCACTTCGGCGGGGGGGACGATGTCCAGGCCGACGTAATTCGTCCAGCCATTCGCACGGAGATACTCGCCAACCCAACCGCTACCGCTACCGATTTCCAGGATGCGGGCATCCTTCGGCAAGCCTTCAAAAAAGTAAGCGGTTTTTTTTCGGCGAGCAATGTCACTGAGCAGCGGCATGGGAGAACACCTAGGGGTGAGTTAATCGACCAAATCGTTCACAAACTGTGGCACTTCTGGGCCGGTAATCGCCACGACGACGTATTGTTCACGCCGGAACACGATGCGGTTTTCCCAGTCGCGCGGCGACCGCCATTCACTGGTCAACGGCCACGTTGCCGGGTGGTCCCAGTCGCCGCCTTCGGGCGGGATGCGGCGGAGTAACCGGATGTCGATGACCACGAATCGTTGCTTGGTGTTGGCCGCGAATGACCCGAGGATTTCGTCCCGGCGGCTCTGGTAGCTCAGCAGGTTGTTGTGGAACAAGTAGTAACGTGTCGGTTGCTTCAAGCCAATTTGAAGCCAGACTGGCAAGGCCGTATCGGCAAGGATTGTCACTTCATCTTGTCGGACGTTTTGCGATTGTAGGAACTCGCCCACCGCTTCGAGTGCCACCCAGTTCATCCGATGATACTGGTTCAAATCCTGTCGCAGTTCGGTCGTCGGGGTGCTGACGCAACGGGACAATAGTGCCACTCGATCGCGCAGAACACTTGCGTGAGTCACCGCAGCTAGTCCGACAAAAAACACGGCCAGCACAGCACAGCGAGCCGTTGTCGGTTGGGTGCGCACCAATTGAAACAGGTACGCCCATGCCAGCAGAACACCGCCGAGATGGACGTAATCGAACATGTGCTGCACGCCCCACGCCTGAATTCCCCACGCCAACAGTGCCGTTGCTAACAGCAAGCGGTGTTCGGGGCTGGCAACTTCGTCGTCTGTTGACGAAGTCCGTTTCCCCGAACGAAACAGTGTCACGATTTGAACTGCTGCGACTGGCAACGCGAACAGGTACACAATGGCCCACGGTCGATTGAACCAGAGGTAAAACAGCCGGTAAACCCAGATCCCGAACGGGCGGTAAAAATCCGCGTCGTAATACTCGCCGACCCACGTCCGGACGTGGGCGATGTACAAATTCCAGATACCCAGCTTGAACATCACCGCCACGCC
>JANLRE010001121.1:0-4473 GCA_031368205.1 Fimbriiglobus sp.
AACGCGAACGCGAACCCGAAGCAGCCTTCCAACAAGCCGATCCGCTTTTCGGCGAGTTGGTACTGCGTTTTCAATTCTGGCAACAGCACGGAGAGCGATTGGCGGTCCATGTAATTCAGGAACGTCGCCAATAAGAGTGCCCCGCACACCCACCACTTCCACGACGGCGACCGGGCTGGTTGAGACGTGTTCATCCGTTCCAACTCCGCCCGTCCCACACAACAACCCGGTTGAGGAACTTCACCACATCATCGGTAAAGACAGTGAACAGCGTCTCGCCCGTCTCTGCCGTGGCCAATCGGGGATCGCCGATGTGTCCTGGAATGGTGCGGTCTTTCGTGATCCAACCCCGAGAAGCCGGTTCAAACGGGTTGCCAAATTCAACGGGTTCGAGCTTAGACAAATCGCCGACGAGGTGCGGTGCGAGGCGCATCATCATTGACGTTTCCCATTCGCACGCATGGCCCATGTGCTGTTGCTTGATGCCGGGATTCACGAGATGCGGTTGACCGCCGAGGCTCCAGTATGTTGCAAACAGCAACAGCAAATCCGCCCGATCCCGGTACCGCTGGCGCGCTTCAAACACCGCTTGCTTGCCGGGGACATCGTTACCGCCATGCCCATTCAGAAAGACGATCCGCGTGAATCCGTGCATGACGCAGTTATCAATCATGCCATTCAGGAGATCGAGATAAACACGCGGCGGCGCGGAGAGGGTACCGGCGAAATCCAGGTGGTGATCGGAATTGCCCAGCCACTGAAGCGGCGCGAACAACACCTTGTCCGCCAGTGGAATCGCCGCCCGCCGCACCACTTCCCCCAGCAACAGGCTATCCGTGAACAACGGCATGTGATGCCCGTGCTGCTCCAGCGCCGCAACCGGGAACACCACGGGCGTGTTTTTGTCGAGTGCCTGAATCTGCGGCCAAGTCACATCAGCAAGTTGCATAACGAAGCCCAGAAGTTGTGCGGCGCCAACGGACCGACAGTCTAAACGATCGGGACCGCGAAGCAACAGTGTTCAGCGTGATAGCATAGTGACGGAGCGGATGTCCACAGTCCAGTGTTGAATTGGTACGGGGCAGTGGTTGGTAAGATGACGTGAGCCAAGTAGCTGTTATCTTGGGGGCTGCCAGTCTCAGCAGTTGACCGGATATTAGTCAGGAGAAAGGACATGACCACGGGTAGTCTAAAAGAATTGGTGGAACCGTCCCGTTGGATCCATAGCCCGCCGTGGAAGGATTATCCTCCGTTTATCCTAAACGATTGGAGCCGTGCTTGCGCCGACGCGATTCAAAGTGGCACAGTCGAGGAACTCCAGAAATTCCGGGACGACTATCAAAAGAGTTTGTTGGCGCACATCAAGATCGTTGAAGGCTATTTGTCACTCATCGGCCAAGTTGATTCGGACGATTGGGGCGGTGGTTCTTTTGGACCGTCCGTCGCAGAATCTGCACCCAAGTACCCCAAGCGTCTGGCACAAATTCGAGAGTCTTTGCAGAGACATTACAACTCACTCTTCCCGAGATGGAAAACCATCGACGATCTTGAACAGATTGTGTTGGAGACCGTTTCGCTCCCGAACGCGAACTTGAAAGTGCTTGCGGCAACTCATTCCCCGCCTCAATCGTGGTACGAAGAGTCTGTCGATCCGCTCACCCCGAAGGAGTGACACGACTTGATCGCCGATCTTCGTCAGGGAAGGATTGTATGGGTGGAACTTCTCGATCCCCAAGGACAGAACCGGAAAGCCCGTCCCGCCGTTATTCTCACACCGACGCCAGAAATCCGTGAAACAGGCGAGATCGTGGTTGCTGCAATCACGACGCAGTTCGAGAACGCTCCGCCTGAAATTTCGGTTGAACTGCCGTGGCACGCGGATGGTCATCCCCGAACAAAACTCACCCGTCGTAATGCTGTAGTTTGTTCTTGGTTGGTCACGATTCCGGCTTCGGCGATCCACAACTTCGGCGGGCTTGTCCCTTTCGCGCAGATGGCTCATATCTTGGAGATCGTTCGAGCGATGGTGCCGAACAACGAAGGTGCGACACAAGCCGACGACGCGAATGATTCGGGGAATTGACGTAACTGTTCTGACTTCGGTTTTAAGCTGCCCCATCTTATGAGTTGCATCCCCGGACACTTCCGATCGTGGTACAATCTGTCAGACTGCCTGTACCGCTGATTCCCCACCTATGGAGACAACCATGCGTTGTTGGTTGCTTGCCCTGATTGTGCCGACACTGGTGTGTGGCGTCGCAACTGCTGCCGATCCGCCTGCGGAAAAGTCGTTTCAAATTCCGTACCGATTGACCGACACGAAGCACGTGATGGTGCGGGTGAAGGTCAACGGGAAAGGGCCGTTTAATCTGATACTGGACACCGGCGCACCCTCGGTATTTATCCCGAAGAAAATCGCCGCCCAAGCCGGTTTGGAAGTGGATGATAAAGGTTGGAGCAAGCTGGATCGGTTTGAACTTGAAGGCGGGTTGGTTGTTGAGGAAGCGAAGTGCCGGATTGCGGATTTGTTCCAACTTGAAGGGATGAACGGCATGGGTCTGGCCGGTGTCGAGTTGCATGGCGTGATTGGATATAACATTTTGGCAAAGTATCGCATCACGTATGATTTTGCGGCGGATAAACTGGTGTGGGTGCCATTGGCATACGATCCGCCCGCAGTGAATGCGATGGGTAAAGATAACAGTCAAGGCAGTCTCGACATGCTCGGGCCGGTGATGAAAATGCTCGCCGGGTTCATGGGCATCAAGCCGAATTTCGAGACGCAGCCGCGTGGATTTCTCGGGTTCGAGATCGAAGACAAGAACGACGAAGTTGTTGTGAAGTCGGTCCTGGAGGGCACACCGGCTAGCAAAGCAGGCTTAAAAACTGGGGATAAGCTGGAAGCGATCTCCGTCACATCGAACGATCGAAAAAAGGGCAAAGCGAGTTTTGAAGACATTGACCGTGTGAAAGATCTCACTCGGTTGCTAGCGAATACCAAGCCGGGTGACGAAGCGAAAATTCGGGTCAAACGCGGCGATGAAACTCCGGTTTTGGTCATCACACTCGGAAAGGGACTATAAAGTGAAGAGCTTAAAATATATCGGTGTGATAACTTGTATCACACTCTGCGCACAATTGGGGCAGTGTCAAGCGCCGCCGAGTGATAAGGCTGTGACAATTCCGTTCAAGTTATTGCCGTCCCGGCATATGTTGTTGGAAGTGATGATTAACGACAAAGGGCCGTACAAATTGATCTTTGATACGGGTGCCCCGATCAACTTGTTGAACAACCGCCTCGCCAAAGATGCGGGGATATTGAAGAAGGGCGGTGGTTTTAGTTTATTCGGCGGGTTGAACCAGATCGACGTGGCGAAGATGCAAGTGGGCGGCATCACCGCCGAAAAACTGCCCGCAATTGTGATGGATCACCCGACGGTGAAAGCGATCTCGGACATGTTCTCGGACGACTACGGACCGATCGAAGGGATCGTCGGCTTCCCGTTCTTTGGCCGATACTCCTCGACCGTGGACTACCAGAAGAAGCAGTTGATCCTGAAGCCGACCAACTACAAACCGGGCGATTACATCCAAGACTTGACCAAGAACTTGATGACGGCTGGTGAGAAATCCAGCGAACCAAAAATCGTCGGTGCCGCTGGTGTGTGGGGTTTGACGTTGCGTGAAGATGTTGAAGGCGACACCACTTCCGTGTTCGTGAGAAAGGTCTACGAGAATAGCCCGGCATCACAGGCGGGGTTGCAACCCGAGGATCGCATCATCACGATTGATGGCCGCTGGACGGACTCACTTGGCGATACGTATTTGGCCACAAGTTTGGTGAAACCAGGTCGAGCAGTTGATGTCGTCATCGAGCGAGGTAGTAAAAAGATGACGCTGAAAGTGACGCCAACCAAAGGGTTCTAACCGCCATGAATCGCCGTGCCTTCCTCTCCCTCTCCGCCATCACGCCGTTGGCCACGTATTTGCCCGCGTTTGGTCAGGAACCGAAAACCAAGTCGCGGGAATTGAACGCGGACGTGGTCATTCTTGGGGCTGGGGTTGGGGGGTGCGCGGCGGCACTGGCTGCGGCCAAGTCAGGGCTATCGGTCATCATGACCGAAGTGAACGATTGGATTGGCGGCCAACTCACATCACAGGGAGTGCCACCGGACGAACACCCCTGGATTGAGCAATTCGGTAGCACGAAACTGTACCGCCAATTCCGCACTGATGTCCGGGACTACTACCGCAACCACTTCCCACTCACTGAAGCTGCGAAAAAAGTGACGGCGTTCAACCCAGGCAATGGCAGCGTCTCGAAGCTCTGCCATGAACCGCGTGTCGCCGTCGCGGTGTTGCTCCAAATGCTCGCGCCGTACCTGAGCAACGGCAAAGTGCGATTGTTGCAGGGCTACGAGGTGAAATCCGCCGACATGCAAGCGGATCGCATTCGATCCGTTTCCATTTCAG
>JANLRE010001134.1:0-1746 GCA_031368205.1 Fimbriiglobus sp.
GAGACCTACCAGACCCTCTCGTCACACATCGACAATACGCCGCTCGGGGTCATTGAATGGGACGCCGAATTCCGGGTGAAACGGTGGGCCGGTCAAGCGGAAACAATCTTTGGGTGGAGCGCGGAAGAAGTTCTAGGGAAACAACCCCATGAATGTCACTTGGTCCATGTTGATGATGAAGAACGGGTCGCGGGGGTGATTCAGCGGCTGCTCACCCATGAGGAACCTCGCAACGTGGTGTTCAATCGGAACTACCACAAGTCCGGTCAGCTGCTGTACTGTGAGTGGCACAATTCCATTGTGGTGAACGATCACGGCAAGATGATTTCTGTCCTGTCCCTTGTGTTGGACCACACACAACGGCACCGAGATGCAGACTCGCTAGCCCGCAGTGAAGAACAGTTACGCAGCGCGTTACTGAGTGCAGGGATGATCGGCTGGGATTACAATTTGAGTTCAGGAACTGCCACTTTTTCGCAGGACTATTGGGGCTACTTTGGTTTGCCGACGCAGGAAATAATTGGCGAATACGATGCGTACCTGCAAGTGATGCACCCGGACGACCGGGACTGCGTTCGCACAGCAATTGAAGCGACGATTCAAACTGGTGCCGAATTACGGGTCGAGTATCGGGGCACGCGGACCACGGAGGACGGTTTCCCGCGTTGGTATTCCGGACATGGCGAATTCGTCAAGAACACGCGGAACGGTAGCCATCACATTATTGGGGTCACAACAGACATCACCGCCCGCAAGCGGGCAGAAGCGGACCGCGCCAATCTGGACCGCGAGTTGCAAGAATCCCGCAAGCGCGAAAGCCTGGGAATGCTGGCCGGGGGGGTGGCGCATGATTTCAACAACATCCTCACAGTCATCCTCGGGAACGCCGGATTGGCTCGCACGACATTGCCACCCAAGTTGGAGGTCCAATCGTACCTCGACACAATCGAAAAGGCCTGCCAACGCGCGGCGGGTCTCTGCCGCCAAATGGTCGCCTACGCTGGTGTCGGTCGGTTCAGTCTTCGAGAGGCCAATTTGAATCAACTGATTCATGAGTCTGGCCCGAACTTACTCACAGTCACAAAACCCCCAATACAGCTTCGGTTTTCGATGCCTCATGACCTTCCGCACATCAACGCGGACCCGGCACAAATTCGCCAACTCATCTACAACCTCTTCGAAAACGCCGCCGAATCGCTACCAGAAACCGGCGGGACGATCCACGTCAGCACGCGGTCGCATCACGGGGTTGATCCACCGTTGGATCACTTCGTACCCAAGTTAACGACGGGGAACGGTGTGATTCTGCGCGTCACCGACACCGGCTGTGGCATGACTGCTGAAGTGCGTGAGAAAATGTACGAGCCGTTCTTCAGTACCAAGTTCACGGGTCGTGGATTGGGGCTGGCGGCTGTTCACGGAATTGTGCGATCTCATCACGCTTCGCTTCGAGTCTTTTCCACCGTCGGGACTGGTACAACGATCGAAATCTTTTTCCCAGCACGCAACAACAAGCAGCTTGTCGTTGCCTCGAATGCGAATCCGGCTCACACGCACCACACCGAGACTGCCCTACCACACTGGCGAGCAACTGGGAAAGCGTTGGTGGTGGATGACGAAGACAATATCCGCGCCCTGACCACGGCGTTGCTAACCGAGCGCGGCTTTCACGTGGAGTCCGGCGCCGACGGGGTTGAAGGTCTTGCACTGTTTGAAGCCGACCCACATGGTTATCACATAGCAGTT
>JANLRE010001150.1:0-1950 GCA_031368205.1 Fimbriiglobus sp.
GATCCCGAACGGGCGGTAAAAATCCGCGTCGTAGTATTCGCCGACCCACGTCCGGACGTGGGTGATGTACAAATCCCAGATACCCAGCTTGAGCATCACCGCCACGCCAATTGCACCACACGCCAAGCCGCCGATCAGCAACGGGATGATGTCCCGCAGTAATGTCGTCAGCCGCGTTCCGCGCAGCCAACACCATGCCGCGCCCGTCAGCCACACCACGGCACCCACGGCCAGTATGTGCGGTTTGATCCAGACGGCGCAGCCCCAGATGAACCCTTCGAGAAGGGTGATCGAGATCCGAGAACGGTCCGAGATTAGGCGTGCCAGTTGTGCGCGGCGTAGGGTCAGTGCGGCGAGGAGTGGCGTGCAAAGCCACACATCACCTTGCGCGTGACACAACTCGTTCGTGCTGCAATAGAACGCCGTCAGAACGGTTCCGGTGAGCAGTTGCCAATCCCACCGACCGGGGTGCGTGAACCGTGACAGCAACGTGATGGCTGTTCCCACGATCAGCAGGTCGAAGATTCGCAGCGCTTCAATTGACCCGCCGAACAGCGCGCGAAAGACGGAGTGAATCAACGTCATCGTCGGCGGGCGGTTGTCGAGCATGTCTCGGTAGAGCAGTTGCCCGTCGGCCATGTTGCGCGCGAAGACGTCGTACAGCACCACGTCGCAATCGAACGGCATCCGCAGCATCACCGGGATGTTGATTGCCAGAATGACCGCCAGTACACCGCCTGAAACACCGGCAAGCCAATGGTTGATCCCAGCGGCGGACGGCGGGGCGAGTGGCGAAAGCATTGCTTTCGGCGGCGGCGTGATCGCGGGCGCCGTTGTTGCTTCTAGAATTGGTAGCGATCCGGTGTTCATTCATGCCACTCGCGGCCAGCAGTTCACGACCCCGCTACGCCGGAGTCAGAATTTTCGTCAACTCTAGAACACGGTTCGCCGGAGCCACGCAAGATTTTCGCGCCGTCTGAAAAGTGTGAACTAGACTTCGGCAGACACCCCCTGCCGTCGGACTAGGAACCCCATGCACGAGACAACTGTTGCCATCATCGGTGCTGGCCCTGCTGGGTTGACCGCCGCGTATTTATTGTCGAAACAGAACATTCCCGTGACGGTCCTCGAAGCCGACCCCGTTTATGTGGGTGGCATCTCGCGGACGGTCCGGTACAAGGATTTTCACTTCGACATCGGCGGGCATCGCTTCTTCTCGAAGTCGAAAGAAGTCGAAGAGTTCTGGACGGAGATTCTGCCGGACGACATGTTGGACCGCCCCCGGTCGTCGCGGATTTTCTACAACAACCAGTTTTTCGAGTACCCGCTCAAGGGCGGCGAGGCGCTAACCAAACTCGGGATTCTTGAATCGACGCGCTGCGTGCTGTCGTACCTGTGGGCACAAGCATTCCCCACGAAAAACCCGAAGAGCTTTCAAGATTGGGTGACCAACCAGTTCGGCTCACGGCTGTTCAACATCTTCTTCAAGACCTACACCGAAAAAGTGTGGGGCATGAGCTGTCAAGAAATCTCCGCCGATTGGGCGGCCCAACGCATCAAGGGGTTGTCCCTGAAGTCGGCGATCCTGAACGCGCTCTGGAAGCCGAAGGCCACGTCACGTGGTGAAGTCATCAAGACCCTCATCAACACCTTCCGTTACCCGCGACTCGGGCCGGGGATGTTGTGGGAGGCGTGCGCCAAGAAGATGCAGAAACTCGGCGGCGCGCTGCAGATGGGCCGCAAGGTCGTCGGCCTGCACCGCGACGACGCCAACGACTGCTGGGTCGTCAACCACGTCGGCGCGGACGGCAGTTTCGAGCAAGTCGTGGCGAAGCACGTCATCAGCACCGCCCCCATGAAACAGCTCGTCAACGGCCTCTCGCCGCAGGCGAGCGAGGCGACCCGCGACGCCGCCAACAAGCTGCGCTACCGCGAGTTCTTGACGGTCGC
>JANLRE010000006.1:0-5519 GCA_031368205.1 Fimbriiglobus sp.
CCCAGGGTAACGGACCTTCGGCCCGCAACCCTGGGCTAATGGAACAACCCCGGTGGGGTTGAAAACCAAGTTAAATCGACAAACTCCCACAAAAAAAGGTGTCGCCTACCCCTTAACAATGTGGCGAAATCGAGCAATCCATGAAAGCGCTTCCCCCCGATGTTCTCGCTCGCATTGACCGCCTCGAACTTGACGCCAAGCAGGTGGTCGAAGGCTACTTGGCGGGGCGACACCGTAGCCCGCGCCACGGGTTTGCGGTGGAGTTTTCCCAGCACCGCGAGTACGCGCCCGGCGACGACATCAAGCACATCGACTGGAAAGTGTACGCCCGCACGGAACGCTATCACCTCAAGCAGTACGAGCAAGAAACCAACCTCGTCGCGTGGATGCTGGTCGATGCGTCGGAGTCGATGAAAGTCGGCACTGTCCGCAATTCGTCGGGCGAGGTCATCACCAAGTACGATGTCGCTTGCACCCTGTCTGCCGCGATGGCGTACCTGATTACGCAACAGTCTGACAGCGTCGGGTTGGTGACGTTTGCGGACCGCGTGAAGATGTTTTTGCGGGCCTCCAGCCAGACCGGGCAGGTCCGCGAAATGCTCCGGTGGCTCTCCGACGGGCCGTTCCCCGAGGTCTCCAACACCGGCAAAGTGCTGCGGGACCAGGGCGGTTCACTCGGTCGTCGCGGCGTGATTTTTGTGTTCAGCGATTTGCTGGATGACGTGGAAGACTTGGTGAACGGCCTGCGAATTTTGCGGTCGCAAAAGCACGAAATCGTCGTCTTCCAAATCCTGGACGCCAACGAACTCGACTTCAACTTCCGGCAACCGACCCTCTTTCGCGGCCTCGAACAGCACCCCGAAATCAGCACCGATCCGCTGTCCGTCCGCGACAGCTACTTACTCGAACTCCACAAGCACCTCGACGCCATCGAAACCACCTGCCGCACCCTTGGCGCCGACCTCATCCGCGTCCGCACCGACGACAACCCCGGCCAAGTCCTCGCCAACTTCCTGCAAAAGCGCCGCGGGAAGTGAGGGGACGTAGCTGAGTAGTGTTGGTTAGGCAATACTGTTAGTGGTAGAATGGAGGTAAACAGTGCGCATGACTTTCTAATACGAACTAGCACTGTGACCGGGAGTCACAATAATGAGCAAATCAATTCGACGGGATGTGACCGCCAGTATCGGCGAGAATGACGAAGTGCAAGTGCTGGGAATGTCGCAATGCAAGCCGGTCCTGATCGACGAAGCGGCGAATGATGTTGTACTGGACCTCGATTTCGAGGGATTGGCGGCGCAAGAAGATGTCGCGTGGATTGATGACCTGTACAATCTCGGGGCGTTGAAGGCGTATCGTGGCGAGTACATTGCGGTTGTCGGTAAACAGGTACTCGGCCACGACAAGAACCTGAAGGCACTCCGCGACCAGGTTGCCGGTGCAACAGGCTACTCACTGTCTCGAATCGTCACATCGTTCATTGACAATCCTGCACGCTGAAATCGGAGTTTGCATTGGCTCGCCTTCGCCTCCGTACTCGCATTCATACCGAAGAATTGACTTACCCCGGCACCGGGGAAGTGATCCCGATGCCGATCTTCCGGTTGCATGTCGGCCTTCATTTCGTGTCCCCAACCGCCGCAAGCAACTGGCAACCAAGTGGTCAGATTGACCAACTGCGGCGGTTTGATGCCATCGTCGATACCGGGGCGATGTTGACGAATATCCCCTACGAGGTTTGGGAACCCTTCTCGGCCGAAATTCAGGGTTGGGAGAGCGGGTTGAGGCGGCGGATGCTTGACGGCAAGTCAAATCCGGGAAGACAGTTGTAATTCGAGTCGGTGAACGGTAATGCGGCGCAAAAGGATACGTTTCACCGCAGCAATCCCTCGGAGTGTTGTTGAAACAAACGCACGAATTCGTCGAACTCCTGCTCGCTCAGATCCGAGATCGCCCAAAAAGTCATCCCGGATCGCTGCCAGTAACGAATGTGGAATCCTTGACGGGCCATCCCCCGCGTGGTTTTCTCATCGTCGTCGCCAGCGGGCCAGGTGAAGAGGTTGATGGCGTGCAACCGGCGGTGGTACACGAGGGCGGCGACCGGTCGGTCGGTCAGGTAATCCAATCGACCGCCGGACAGCGAGTATCCCTGCAGGGTCAAGTCGGGGACTTGGGGAGAGAAGTCGAGCTTTCCCCGGAACCAGGGCTTCACGGTATGCTGGTCGGAGGACACCACGTCCGTCAGGTGATCGACCTGGAGCGAACGAACGTGACTGGCAACGACCCGTTCCGCGAGTCGGTCATCAGTAGACGTTCCCATCCACGGGAAGAGCATTCCAGTGGTCGCGGCCGCTCCGATCAGCAGTAAGAGTCCTGCGGCAATGGCACCGAGTTGGACCCATGATCGTCGCCGTCCGCGAGTGACCGGGGAAGTGGCGAGTTGCACCCGTTGACGAAGTGCGGGCGGGGCTTGGTAGTACAGAAACGGGGACGAGACGGCGGCCCGAAGCGACCGTAGGTTCTTCACTCGATCGGCGCATTCGGCGCATCCGGCCAGATGTTCTTCGATCTCGACATGCCGAACTAGGTCCAGTTCACCGTCGGAGTAGGGGTGCAGTAGGTGTTGTACGTCTCGACACTTCATATCGGCTCCCCTTCCGGGCTAGCAGTCAGCCGCCGGTGAAGTTGTTGACGACCTCGGGAAAGTCGGGACATGACCGTGCCGATCGGAACCTCCGTCACGGCTGCGATCTCCTGGTAGCTCAATCCTTCGAGTTCGCGGAGTACGATCACCTCGCGTAGTTGCGGTGCCAGTTCCTCCAACGCCTGCCGGACAAGGGCTTCATTGCACTTGCGAATGGCCAGGAATTCGGGATTCGACGACTCGTCACCCCGGTCGTGAACGTCTTCGTTATAGAGCAGTGCCACCTGTGCCCGCTGCTTGGCCAGCCAGTCGAAGGACGCCCGGCGAACCACGCCCAAGAGCCACGCTCGCCCGTCCCCACCCCGGAAGCTGCTGTAGTACCGCGCAGCACGAAAGTACGCTTCCTGGACAACGTCCTCGGCAGCGTGTTCGTCCTGGGTCAACCACCGGGCCAAGTTGTAGGCGGCATCGAAGTGAGGCAGTGTGGTTCGTTCAAACTGCCCCCGCTCATCGGGTTCCAAATCTGTGAACCTCTTCCCGGTAAGGCGTCGATCGTTTGTACCGTTTACTGAATCCCGACAGCATACTCTACCGCCAGACGGACGGGGATATTCCCAGAGCCATTTTCTTTTTTGAAGGAGGAATAATTCGCCGGGATGGCCGGTAGGGATGTGCGAGGCCCATTGCATTCGCAACCCCAGGCCGCTTCAACCTTCAACCGCGAGGACAAAACCATGCCGGACGATAGCAAGACGCTTCGGGACGATTCATGGACAGGCGACGGGATCGACCGACGAGGGATGCTCCAGTGCATGGCGTGGGTAGGCACCGGACTGATCTGGGGCGTGACGGGAGGCGTCGCCACGTCGCGTGTCTTCGGTCAAGCTCCGGCCGCGAAGCCGACGTTCACTTTCGTCCAGATCAGCGACAGCCATCTCGGGTTCGCCCGCGATCCGAACAAGGATGTCGCCGCCACGCTCAAGCAGACGATTGCCCGGATCAACGCGCTACCCGAACCGCCCGCCTTCGTCCTGCACACGGGCGACCTGACGCACCTCGCCAAGCCGAGCGAGTTCGACGCAGTGGCGGAACTCCTCAAGGAAGTCAAGACCGGCAAAGTCCTCTACGTTCCCGGCGAACACGATTTCGACGGGGACGGCAACAAGGAATACCTGAATCGCTACGGGAAAGGCACGACGGGATCGGGCTGGTACAGCTTCGACCACCACGGGGTCCACTTCATTGGCCTCGTCAACGTGGCGACCGCCAAATCGGGCAGTGGCGATGGCGGCCTCGGCGTGATCGGGAAGGATCAACTGGCGTGGCTGGCGAAGGACGTGGCCGGACTCAAGGACAGCGTCCCGGTTGTTGTGTTCGCCCATGTCCCCCTCTGGACGGTCTACGAGAAATGGGGCTGGGGCACCAAAGACGCCGAACAGGCACTGACAACCCTGAAGCGGTTCGGTTCGCTCACGGTGCTCAACGGCCACATCCACCAAGTGTTACAGAAGGTGGAAGGGAGAGTGACGTTCCACACGGCCCGCTCGACCGCGTTCCCTCAGTCGGAACCCGGTAAAGGGACGCCGGGGCCGATCCGCGACCTGCCGGCCGGGAAGCTCAAAGCCGCCCTGGGTTTGACGGCGGTCTCTTACGTCGAGAATACCGGATCACTCGCCATCGTGGATTCCACAATCGAGTAACCAACCGGATCGCTCCGCTTCTTCTTCCTGACCCAAGTTTTCACGAGAGTTACGGTGCGTCATGAATCGGTGGCTGTTAGCAACGGTCTCTTTCGTCTTGTTCGTAGGACTTCGACCCGGAGTCGTCGGCGCCCAGCCGACGACTCCGGGTCGATCAATCGGCGACGACGTTCGCGGCGTCTTCGCGGCCAAGTGTGCCGGCTGCCACGGCCCCGAATTGGCAAAACCCAAGGGCCGGTTCGGGTACGTCCTCGACCTCAAGCGGATTGCCGCGAACCCCGAAATGGTGATCCCCTCGCAACCGACTGAGTCCGAGTTATGGGTACTCGTCGAGCGGGACGAAATGCCTCCGAAAGACTCGCCGCACGGACCGCTCACAGTGGCCCAAAAGGAAGTCATTCGGGCCTGGATCGCAGCGGGAGCGCTGGACGCTACTCCCGGTGCTACGAATTCTCCCGCTTCAATCCAAGCGGAATCGACGACCCCTGCGCCGTTGGCCACGCCCGATCGGATACTTCGCTTGGTGGGCAAGTTTCACCTGCTCATGATCCACTTCCCAATCGCCCTCGTACTCGCAGCGGGGATCGGCGAGATCTTGTCGCTCTGGCGGCGAAGTTCAACCCCGTCGGAATCGGTTCGATTCTGCTTATTGGTGGCCGCTCTGGCCGCGATCCCGACGGCGGGTCTGGGGTGGCTCCATGCAGCGGCCGGCAACGGAGTCGGGTCACCACAACTCTTGTTCGCCCACCGCTGGTTCGGGACGACCGCCGCCGTGTGGCTCGTCATCACGGCCGTCTGTTCCGAACGGGACTCTCGCCGCGAGCTACGAACTCGAAGCGTGCGGCTCCTGCTGATGTCGGGGATTCTTCTCACGGCGCTGACGGCCCACCTCGGCGGGCGGCTCGCGCACGGCGACGACTTCTTCAACTATTAATTCGATTAGGTCTCGAACGACGCGAGAATTGAAGCCAGAAGCCCTTCGGCCAAAGACCGAAGGGCTTCTGGTTGAAACCAGTCGGGAGGACAGGACGGCTATTGAACTTTTTCTCCGGGAAATTCGGGGCTGGGAATCGGGTTTGCGACGGCTTCTCTCCGATAAATCAGACGGGGGGAAGCAATCATAACCCATTGCTACACCGTCGCTTTCCGAACAGGAACACAGCACAAAGTGCCGA
>JANLRE010000023.1:0-3938 GCA_031368205.1 Fimbriiglobus sp.
GCAACACCGACTGCCGCACTCGGTTCGATAATCAGCTTCATGCGTTCCCACACCAACCGCATCGCCGCGACAATCTCCGGTTCGGTTACGGTGAAGATCGCTTCGACTTGATCGCGGATGATCGGCCACGTCAAATCTCCGAGACTGGTGAGCAATCCATCGGCGATGCTGTTGGGTGTGGTTTGCAGTAGCCGCGACCCGACGGCTTTGGAGCGAGCCGCATCGTCGGCCCCGAGTGGTTCCGCGCCGAACACTCGGATCGTCGGCTTGATCCCACGAGATGCAATGCAGAAGCCCGAAAGCAATCCGCCGCCGCCGACCGGGGAAATGACTGCGTCCAAGTCCGGCACCTCTTCGAGCAATTCCAACGCAGCGGTCCCCTGCCCCGCTATCACATCCGGGTGGTCGAACGGCGGGATCAAGGTACCACCAGTTTTCGCCACCAGTTCATTGGCCATTCGTTCCCGGTCCACAAGCGTCGGCTCGCACTCGACGACCTGCCCGCCGTAGCCCAACACCGCTTGCTTCTTCACCATCTCTGCCGTCCGGGGCATCACGATATAGGCGGGGATACCTCGCACCCTTGCTGCCAGCGCGAGTGCTTGCGCATGGTTGCCACTACTGTGCGTGACGACACCCCGCTTCGCCGTGGTGGCATCCAATTTCTGCACCGCGTTCGTCGCGCCGCGATACTTGAACGCGCCGGTCTTCTGCAAGTTTTCGCACTTAAAAAACACCGCCCGCCCCGCAAGACGGTCGATCGTCTCCGATGTCATCACCGGCGTGCGATGCACGAATCCCGCGATCCGTGTTGCCGCTTCCCGGATCGCAGCCAAGTCAGTGGCGTAAGCAGCCATCCGTTGCGACTCCCTTGTTGTTTAATTCGTTTTGGGCCGAATCAGCACGACTTCGTGGAAGACTTCAAGGGTTAACCCGAGGGGGTCGAGCATCTGTTGCAGACTTTTGCGGAGTTCAGCGGCAGTCAGCAAGCCCGTGACTTTTGCGGTCGGGTTAAGGGTGCCCGCTTTCATCGCGGCGGCGTCGAGGGCCATCGCAAGATCAAAGTGGGCCACGATCCGGGGAAGGATGCTTTCCAGCGTTTGATCCTTCACTTCCAGTGGTGGCACCAGCTTTTCAAGGGGTTTCGCAGGACGATCGAGCTGTTCGATCAACTCCAAAACAGCCTCTTTTTGGCGGTGGGAAGCCGGTTCGTGCCGATTGGGTTTTACCGTGGTGATGCGTAAACTTTTGTCATCCGCCGACGGTGCGAAGCCCAGTCCGTGCGGGTGAAGCAACACTTGCTCAATGGTCCGCAGGGTGATCCCGCTGCCGATCAACATTCCCGGCACCGGACTATCCGGAGATAACCCAATTGCTTTCAGTGCATCCGAATCGACTTCGATCGTCACGCCGATCCAGTTCTTCAACATCGTCGCCATTTTGGTAAATGTGAACTTCTTCGCGTTGAAGTCCCAATAGATGTTTTTGTACACGTCGCGGTTGCGTGCCCACAACTTCGATGCCGGCAGCGGTGGGAGTTTCGCTTCCAAATCGGACGGCTGCGCTTCGCCAACCAACTTGCCTTCGGGGTCGATCAACAACCCGGTCGGGTGGGCGCTGATCTTCAACATCGTTTCGGTCTTGCCCTCCGTATCGAGCAGAATCGGGAACGGCAGATCCTGGTCTTGCCAAAACTTCTTCTTGAGCGGGAGCAGTTTCGGGTCGAGTTCCTGGAACGACTTCACGCTGTTGTCGTGGATGGTCAGAATCTGGAATTTGTCGTGGTGGTCTTTGTAATCATTGTGAATGGCGATGAGTTCTGGCAAACTGCCAGCGTAGCACGGCCCTCACCAGAAGCCCCAGAACTCTAGGTAAACCCACTTCCCGTTGTAATCCGACAATTTCACGTCCGGCTTCACCCCACGGGCATCGGTGATTTGAAATTCCGGTAACGGCTTCCCTTTCAGCTTGGCAATCGGTGTTGCGCCGAGATCAACTGTGCCGAGTTCTAATACCGAACGATCGCCTTCGAGGTCCACCGTTTTCTTGATGCCGTTGACATCGTCGCCGTAGATACTGAGGCTATATGTCCCGACAGGGAGTAGGAATTCAAACTCCGCTGTCTTGGTGATGTGCTGGGTGAAATACGCGCGGTATCCGTCCCGAGTCACGGTGACGTTTGCCCACTTCGGCGCGTAGCCCAGTTCTTTGCTATCCACCTTCCCGTTCATCCGCATCACGGCGCCGAGAGTCACCACGACTTCCTTGCCCGCGTCGGCTTTGCTGACACCGGCGATCCCGCCATGAGTGCGATCGGCAGCGAGTACCATCACGGGGCGCTTTTCGTTCCAGTTGTCGATGACGACGACCGCTTTTCCCTCGGCGTTGGTCTTTACGTCTTTGGGGTTCGACGGCGTCATCACGCCGTCTTTCGCTTCCCAAAACAGCGACACATCGACACCCTGCTCCGGCTTCATCTGGGCATCGACAACTTTGATCGTGACCGTAAACGTCTCGGCGCGAACCGATTGCCCCGCGATTGCGAACACGATCAAAGTAATCAGCAACCGCACCGATAGGGCGTTACTCGAATTCATGTGTCCATCCGGGGTTGGCGTATTTGGTCGTCACGAGTTGCTCCGCCGCGTGGTACTCGGCGTCCGTCAAGGCGTCGATTGTGCCACCGAACTGGGTTTGGAACCAGTGAAAAAGATGATCGACGATGGCCGTCCGGGACAACCCGGTTTGTCGGACGAGCGGGCTGACCCGTTTTGCTGCGCTTGCGGTGCCCTTGTCTTTCAGCTTTTCGCGGCCAATGCGTAGCACTTTCACCATCTCGCCGGGGTCCATGTCGTAGGCAATTGTCGTGTGATGCAACACCACGCCGAAACGTCGGGCCTGGGCGGCGCCGCCGATTTTGCCTTCGGAACAGGCAATATCGTTGATCGGCACGTGGTGCGCATCAACGCCGATCGCACGCAATCCGCTAATGACCCACGATTCGCAGACTTCATAACTTTGGCGAATGCTCAAACCCTGCACCGCCGACTCGGGGAGATAAAGTGAATAGGTGATGGCGCCATGCGGTTGCAGCAACATCGCCCCGCCGCCCGTCATCCGCCGCACGATTTGCACGCCCATTTCCGCCGCCGCAACTTGGTCCACTTCGTTGGCCACGGACTGGGTTCGACCAATGATAATGGCTGGCTGCGACCAACGCCAGAACCGCAACGTCGGGGCGCGGTCCCCTTTGCTGACACGCTCGGTCAGGACTTCATCCAGTGCCACGTTCATCGTCGGGCTGAGCGGTTTTTCCGGAATCAACCGCCACGGCAACAACTTCCAACTCGCAGTGAACTCTTCAATTTGGGTAGCCGTGAACGTGCCAATGCGGTCTTGATGCGGTGGTGTTTCGGCATCGCTGTCACCACTGATGGCACGCCGAGTAGCTACCGCAATGGCATCCGGGGACGTACCCAGAATCTCCACGCCGAACGGAATCGCGGCGCGGATTCGTGCGCCAAACGCGAGCAAATCGAGGTCCGCCGGCGCCCCGTTCAGCGTTGCCGCAATCGCGTCAAGTGTGCTTCTCGATGCCAGTTCCGGGTGAATGAAAAAGTCGCCGCGAACGTGAACGTCCGCAAGCTTCCCTACACCGATTCGCAAATCGACCGCGACGAGCTTTCCACCCGGCATCTTACATTCGCCATGACGCAACATGTCCACGTGCCATCCGAAAGTTGGAGCGATGCAACATGGGAATGTCTTATCACTGCTTAACGGGATGAACAAAAAGGAACGGCTATCCAAGGTGTGCGATGGTGTGGGCGTTACCCTTCGCTTCTCGTTCAGGTTGCCACGCTGCGGAGGAATAATTCTTCGAGACTTTCGTCGTCACGCACCAGGGAGCGGATCACAACATCGTTGGCTTCGGCGAG
>JANLRE010000110.1:0-4936 GCA_031368205.1 Fimbriiglobus sp.
ACTTCTTCGCTATGGCAAGAATTTCCTCGCCGCAAAACGGGCATGCTTTGTAACTCTCACCTGCTTTGCTGTCGGATTCTTTTGGTGTGATTTCGCCACTTGATGATTGGCGAGCAACCGGTTCGGCTCGTCGTAGTGGTGCATCAGTCACGCTGGACGGAGCGGCAGGGGGTTCGTGGTTAGCCATCGGCCCCGATGATGTTGTGCCCAAGTCAAGACCTCCAACACCTTGGATGATAAGCACGGCTCCGCACTGGGGGCATTTGGTCTTACGACCAACAGCCGTGTCAGGTGCTTTGAATCTACCACCACAGGTCGAACAAACTACGGCGATGGGCATATCCGACTCCCGGCTATTCGCCGCGTAATATCAAATCAACACTGTTCGTATCATTCAGAGTTACAATCCCCAAATGTTGTCTGATTCGACGAATAGCATAATAATGTAATGTCTCAAGCCTTGTCAACGATTATTTAGAATGACTTTCGCACATTCCGCTACCGCGCCAGATAGCCGCCGTCCACGTACAGCGTTTGCCCGGTGATGTAGCTGCCGGCATCGCTGGCGAGGAGTAGGCAGGGGCCGATTAGCTCCGCTGGCTGGCCCCAACGTCCTAGGCAGGTGTGGTCGGCGAAGAGTTGCTTTTCGGCGGCGGACAGGATTGCCATCGGCATGTCGGTCAGGAACGGGCCGGGGGCGATGCAGTTGACGGTCACGCCGAACGGCCCGAGGTCGATGGCGCTGGCACGGCAGAGTCCTTGCAGGGCAGACTTGGACGCGGAGTAGGCGTTGCGTTTCTCTTTCGAGACTTGGCTGAAGATCGACGCGATGTGGATGACGCGGCCCCACCCCCGTTCTTTCATCCCCGGCACCAGTGCCCGCGTCAGCGCCATCACGGACGAAAGGTTCACCTCCAAAACGCGATCCCAAATGTCATCGGTGATGGTGTCGATCGGCTCCGGGTGGTTCATCCCCGCGTTGTTGATGACGATGTCGATCTTGCCCATCTTGGCGATGGCGTCCGTGGCCAGCTTCTTCACCGCGTCCCGATCCGATACGTCGGTGATGAGGTATTCGCCACGTTGATTGGTGCCGTGCAGGATTTCGACGAGGGCCGCTTGGAGTTCGGCTTCGTGGCGACTGGCGATGAGGACATCGGCACCGGCGACGGCGAGGCCGCGCGCCATTGCTTTGCCGAGGCCCTTGTTGCCGCCGGTAATGAGTGCGGTGCGCCCGGTCAGGTTGAAGTGTTGCATGGTGGGTCCAGGAAAAGTCCACGGACGATCGTCCGTGGGCTTTGGGTGGGGTTGATTACGGCACGGTGACCGTGATCGTACTCTGTTTACGCAAGTGGGTCACGAGGGTTTGCCGCACGTCGTCGGAGTAGCAATCGCGGACCAAGTCGAGCGACTTCTCGAACGTCGAGGGGGTACCGGGTTTGCGTTCGGTGATTTTAATCAGGTGAACGCCGAAATCGGTGTCGGTCGGCTCGCTGATTTCACCAACTGGCAGGCTGAACGCTTTGCGGGCGAAGGATTCTTCAACGAGCGTGTCGCGGCGGGCGATCATGCCGATCTCGCCGCCGTGGGGGGCGGTGGGGCAGATGGAGTGTTTCTTCGCGGCGTCGGCGAACGAGATTTTCCCGGCCAGGATTGCGGCACGAATCTCCGTGAGTTTTGCTCGGGCTTCGACCCGTTCGCCGGGTTGCCCGTTGGGGCTAACGCGCAGCACGATGTGGTACGCTTTCACGCCGACGCGGTCGAAGAAGTCTTTGTTGGTGTCGTAGAACTTCCGCAGTTCCGCTTCCGTGGCGCGTTGTTCGACGTACTTGCTGAACTGCAACAACGTCAACCACGATTCGCGGACTTGGGCTTCGGTTTGGCCGGTTTCGCGGTAATAATCAGGGACGGTTTTGTTCTGTTTTCGCAGACTCTCTACGAGTCCTTTGAAGAGCTTGTCCACTTCGATCGGCTCAATTTTCGGCCCGTGCTGTTTCAAAAACTGCTTCATCAGCACGTCTTCAATCATGTCCGAAGCGACATCCAACCGCAATTGCCGGGTTTGGCTGGTCGTGAGTACGCCGGGCGGAGCGGGCTGTTTTTTGATGAAGGCATCGACTTGATCGAGCCGAATGATTTCGCCGTTAACCGTCGCAGCGACGTTGGGTTGGGCCTGCGTTGCCGCACCCGTTTGCTGCACCGGCGGCATGGGCGGCGTTTGCGCCAGCGCGGGCTGAGCGGCCAACGGCGTAGAAAGTGCAATGAGGCGTAGCCAATGGAAACGGGTCGGTCGCATCCGTGCCTCTCCGGTCAAAGTTCAAGAAAAGAGTCTGCCGTATAGCAACCCCACCGCCAGCACGCAACGGTTTTTTGCTATGCTGACGTTTTGAGAAACCGACCCCGGTATTTTGACCCATGACTGCGTTACCCAACCTCGCGCACCGCACGGCCCTTTTGCAAACCGTCCCGGCGGGCGAATTGCTCATCCACGAGATTTACATTAGCGTTCAGGGTGAATCGACCTTCGCCGGGTTGCCGTGTGTGTTCGTGCGCACTTCGGTGTGTGACTTGCGTTGTACGTGGTGCGACACCCCCCATGCGTTCAACCGGGGCGAACGGATGACGCGGGCCGTCGTGCGGGAACAGGCATTGGCGTTCGATTGCCCGCTCATCGAAATCACCGGCGGCGAACCGCTGCTTCAGCCCGATGTGTTGCCGCTGATGACCGAGTTGTGCGACGCGGGGAAAACGGTCCTGCTGGAAACGAGCGGCGCACATGACGTGGGGGGCGTGGACAAGCGGGTTCACATCATCATGGATTTGAAATGCCCGGATAGCGGGGAATGCGACCGCAACCTATGGTCGAACTTGGCAAAACTCAAACCCACCGACCAAATTAAATTTGTGATCGCCTCACGGCGCGATTGGGACTGGACCGAGCAAACGATCCGTGAACACCGCCTGGAGGAACGATTCCACGTGTTGGTCAGCACGGTCTTCGGAGATATCACGCCACGTGATCTCGTCGAATGGCTTCTTGCTGCGAAGTTGCCCCGCGTGCGGATGCAATTGCAGATGCACAAGTACATCTGGGAGCCGAACGCTCGCGGGGTGTGATCGGATCACCCGTTGCGTCTTTCGGCTTCAATCGCACGGCGGGTGTCGGCTTAGAGGAACCGGGCACCGGCGATCCACAGCACGCCGCCGAGAATAATCATCACACTCATCAACAAGAACGCGGTTTGCAAGCTCGACACGTCTGCCACCGCGCCGATCAGCGGTGGCGAAATCACATCGCCCAGCGCGTGAATCACCAAAATGTTGATTGCAAACGCCGTGGCCCGAACGTCGGACGTGACGACGTTCGCCAAGATCGTGTTCCCCGGTCCGACGTGCATAAACAGGCCAAAAACCGACAAGAACACGAACAGCCACGCTAGCGGGAAGGGTGCGTATAGCAGGCCCAAGTAGCACGGGAACGCCAGCAGTGCCCCCACGCCGATCACCACGAAGTACGCCCCGTTCAGACGCGGTTTTAGCAGTTCCCCGAGCCACGCCCCGACGCCGGTGGCGACTAGCCCGCCGATCACGACGATGCCACCGAAGATCGTGCTGATGGTGCCGAGTTTGGGGGACGATTCCGTGGTGGAGACGACGATGATCGACTCCAGATAGAGTGCCGATTCTTTCGCGTCGAGCGAATCGCTGACGTGCTTCTTGAACGCCACCAAGTCGCGTTCGTCGCCGTCCACTTTGGGTTGAAGTTTCGTGATTGTCGCGGGTGGAACCGGGTGCCGTTTCACGTTAGTAGGTGGGTTCATGAGTAACTCAAGCGTGGTGGCGGTCATCACGAATCGGGCTTCGCGCTGGAACACGTAGGAGGGAACCCACGCGGCAACCCCGCCGATCACGAACGTAATCGCGGTCATCCCGGCACAGCACATGACGAACGATTTATTACGGGTCAACAGTCGCAACACGTCAAAATAACTGTGGGCGACGGTGTCCGTGGTGATGACCCTGGGGCGCGGAAATTCCTTTTTTAGGAAACATAACACGCCGAGAAAGAGGCCCAGAAACGTGAACCAGAACGCATGGCGCCAGTCGTCGAAGTAGTCCGTAACTTGCCCGCCGATCAGGAACCCGATCGCACTCCCGACCGGGATGGCCATGTTGTAGAGTGCAATCACCGTACTACGTTGCCGGGGCGGGTAGATGTCCGCAATCATCGCCGACGACACCGGGACGTAAGCCCCTTCGCCGACGCCGACGAAGCAGCGTGTCAGAAACAGTATCCAGTAGGTCGTGGCGAAACCCGACCCGCCACTGGCCAGACTCCAGAGCGAAACACCAACTCCGAGGATGACCCAGCGCCGATAGCCGTGGCCGTCCAACCAGCCCACGAGCGGCGAAAACAGCATGTACGCCGCTAAAAACGCACTCGTCAACGCGCCGAGTTTGAGTTGCACGTTGGTGTCGTCCGCCGCGAACAACGTCCCGTCCATCTGTAACCGTGGCAACACCGCCGAGAGAACCTGACGATCAATGTAATTGAACAAGTTGATAATCAGCATCAACGCCAACGCCCGGTTCGCACCCGCAAGAGGTGGGGCTGTGTCGATTGTACCGTCTGACGGTCCCGATTTATCCACGAGCATCGTTCGCCCCTATCCCATGTGCGGCCTATTCTTCAGGCGGTAGGGTACGGTATTCGCCGTTGCGGGTCGATAACGAATTCGTAGTAGAATGCAAAGTGGTCCGGGAATTGTTTCAGGCACATGGTTTTCGGCCCTGAAGGGGACGTTCTGTCAGCCCAGGGCCATGCCCTGGGAACGCCAGAAGGGACGGTTCTTTTGGTAGACAATCGTCGGCAATGAACCATCTAGGCAGGACCACGAACTGGCTCTTTGTCCGGTCCCCAGGGCATGGCCCTGGG
>JANLRE010000163.1:0-1629 GCA_031368205.1 Fimbriiglobus sp.
GGCTTTTCGCCATCATCTTTTGAATGATCGCGGATAACTCGCGAGGCACCCGGTTCGCGTACTGCTCCGGCGGCACGAGCGGTTCGTAGGCGTGTTTCGTCATCAACTCGTAGGCCGACGTTCCCTCGAACGGCTGCCGCCCCGTCGTCAGCACGTACAGCGTACAGCCGAGGGAATAAATGTCCGCGCGGTGGTCCACCGTCGCCGCATCGCGGCACTGCTCCGGCGCCATGTAGGCCGGCGTCCCGAGGGCAATGCTGGTGCCGGTCATCTGGCTGGGGATCGTTTGGAGTCCGCTCGTGGGCTTGGGGCGGTCCAGTTGGTCCGTGTGGGCGTTGGTCTGCGGCGTTTTCACCAACCCGAGGTCGGCCACTTTGACGACGCCTTGCTCGTTCAACAACAAATTATCCGGCTTCACGTCGCGGTGAATCATCCCGCGATCGTGGGCGTGTTTCAGCCCGCGGGCCGCTTGCAGGATGTACCCCACGGCCGTTTCGGGATCGACTTTGCCTTCGGCCTTCACGTGATCCGCCAGCGAACGACCGGGCACGTATTCCATGCTGAAATAGCGGTACCCGTCCGTTTCACCGATGTCGTAAATCTGCACCACGTTCGAGTGGTTCAACAAGGCTGCGGCATACGCTTCGCGGGTGAACCGCGCGACGAAAATCGGGTCGTTCGACCACTTTCGGCTCATTACTTTGAGCGCCACGGGGCGGTCGAGTGAGAGTTGCCGCGCCAGATAAACCGTACCCATTCCGCCGTAGCCGAGCGTCGATTCGATCTCGTAGCCGGGCACAGATGTCGGCGCGCTCGGGGCCGTGAAATGCTCGGAATCGCCCGGCACCGAACCGGCGGGCGAGTGGTGCGACGCGAATTGCCTGCCGAACGAACTGAGTGTCTCGGACGGCAACGGCGTTGGCGGCGGCGTGTCATCAATACCCGACAACGAACCGATCGTCACGACACAATGAGCAACAGCCCGGTCCGGAAACGGTGCTGAAATCAATGTGGCAATCGTCTGGTTCGGTTGGAAAACCGTTCGGCTGGTTGGGCCGAGTTGGGATTCGACGGAGGACTCGGGAATGAGAAGTGTCAACGGTGTGGCACACCGGGGGCACGGCATCCGGAGCGGCCCGGAACGGCTCGTTGTGGGCGTTAGTCGGAACTGGCACTTGGGGCACATCGCTGTCACAGAACACCCTCTCGGGCGGCAGGCAGGTACAAAACGAACAGTTCCGACTCGGACAAAGTTAGGTCACGTTTTTTCGCTTGGACCGTTATTGCTGGTAAGTCTTGGAAAATCGTTGGCCCTGTTCGGTGGTACCTCAAAAGCGGTTCGCAAAAGTAAGCGGGGAGTAGAAAAATCAACTGCAAGGGTATCTGGGTGTCGCTGCGCTCAACCCCAGGCTGACCGCTGGCTGACCGCTGGCTGACCGCTGGCTGACCGCTGGCTGACCGCTGGCTGACCGCTGGCATCCCTTCAGGATGCGTTGATCCGGGCGGGAACCCATTACCTGGGGTGTCGCTGCGCTCAACCCCAGGCTAATCGCTAGCATCCCTTCAGGATGCCTCGGGGTGATTTTATCCCGAAGGGATTGCAACCATTTGCCTGGGGTTGAGCGCAGC
>JANLRE010000179.1:0-2803 GCA_031368205.1 Fimbriiglobus sp.
GCCAGGACTTCCCGATGATTCGACCTAGAAGCCTCATCTTAATTCTGTCACTACTGGTCGTCACGGGAATCCTCTTCGATGCGGCAATCGAAGTGGGGTCAGCGCCCGCCCCGCTTTCGGAGCAAGAATCGGCCACCGAACGCATCAACACAATCCGCGCCGCGTTTCAATCCAACGCCAAGCCTGTTGAAATTGCCGACCCGCGACTGGTGCGGTTCTTCGACTGCATTTCCCAAGCGGCGGACACGAAAAATCCCTTCTCCGCGATCGACTCGTTTGACCTGGATCGACTGCATACCGAAGTTCGTGCCGCCCATGTTCTGCCACGACCGGATCGGGAAGTGGACGACCCGGACGGGTTGAAGAAGCTTTATTCCGGCGTCTGGAAAGCGTTCGAGAATCGTTGGCTGGGTCAGGGTTGGCAATCGACGGAAATCCGTCGGGTTGACACGTTGATCGGTGGCCAGGAAATCATCGTGTCCGCACGGCATCGCACTGTAGATGGGGTCCGACCGCTACGCTGGTGGTTCACGCAACGCAACCAGGAGCTTTTCGCGTTTGATGTGGAAGATTGCCGTGTCGGAATGCGGTTGTCGTATCAACTCGCACCGCTGTTCGCCCTGCAAGCGAATGAAGCCGACCATGCCGCAATTCAAAACGGCTTGACTGCCATCAACGATGCTTACATCGCATTGGCAGGACGAGAGCCGCTGCTAGCCGACCAACTCTTGCGACCCGCTCGCACCGCACCGTTCCCCAATGCTGCTAAAGCAATGTTGTACTTAACCGAAGCTGCCATCGCGCTGGGCAACAATTCACCGCCAGAGGTACTGCGTTGGACGACCCAAACCGACGAAGTCCGCCCTGGCATTCCGGGCACGGATTTGCTGCGAAGCGTCGCCCACTTCCGTTTGAAACACTGGACCGAAGCCATCACAGCGAGCCGAAAATACGTCGATCTTCTTGGTCCCGACCCGCAGGCGAGTTACGTGCTGAGTGCCTCGTTGTTGGAATTAGGCAAACGTCCGGAAGCCCTCGTCGTGTTGGAAACCGCCCGCCGGGATTTCCCCAACGACGACGGGTTGAAGGAACTGCTAACTCGGTTTGCGGACCCGCAGTAACACGGTCGGGTTCACGGCTTCAAAGCGGAGACTTTCGAGTTGCTCGACGCCACGGGCCAAGTTCATGAGCAGGACATCAACCGTAGGTGCAAGGCGCTTCAAGACGGCATAGGTGGAAGAAATCATCTCTAGGGTGCCGACGTTTGAGACGAGCCGACCGCCGGGCCGCAACGCCGTGAATGCACTTTCGAGCAGCCGCGCGACTTCGCCGCCGTTGCCACCCACGAAGATCGCATCCGGTGCGGGGAGGTCGGCAAACACGGCGGGGGCTTTGCCGAAAACGGGCTTCACGTTGGTGATGCCGAACTGCTCCGTGTTGGCCACGATGAGGTGATAGTCCGCCGAGTCTTGCTCGATGGCGTAGACAACACCCGGTGAAACCAGTTGGGCCATTTCGATCGCCACGGACCCGGACCCGGCGCCGACATCCCAGGCCACGTCGCCGATTTGTAAGTCCATTTGCGCGAGTGCAACCGCCCGCACTTCGGCTTGGGTGATGAGGCCAGTTTTGGGCCGCGATTGGGCGAACAGTTCATCCGGATTGCCGAAGCGGGCCAGTCGGGAGGTCCGGCGCGGCGAGTCCGCGCGGTTCGGCTTGCGTTTCAAAATCATGATGTTGAGCGGGTCGAACCGCAGGTCTTGGATTTCGGACAACTCCCCCTGCGTGATCCGTTCATCTTTGCCGCCCAGGTTTTCGCAGACGTAAGCGCGGAAATAGTCGATGCCGCGTGCCAACAGTTCCCGCGCCACGCGGTTCGGGGGCGTCGTTTCGCTGGTGAAGAGTCCGACCGTTTCCGCCGACCGAATTTTATCCAGCACGTCGTCGAGTTTTTTTGCCGACAGATCCGTGAGGTAGGCTTCCTCCCACGTTTCCATGATCCGCGCAAACGCAAGTTGCATGGACGACACATGCGGCACCACCTCGAACGCATCCGGGCCGACTTTGTCGCACAGGTACCGGGCGGTGCCATAGAACAGCGGGTCGCCGATCGCCGCAACGACTTGGCGTTTCGTGCCGAGGCCGGACTTCAATTTCTCGACGATGTCCGGAAGATCACTCCCGATGCGGACCCGCTCCGCCTGGAGTTCGGGCAACAGTCGCAGTGCGGCATCGGACCCGAACACCACTTCGGCAGCCTCAAGCACTTCCCGGCTCCGGGAAGTCAGCCCCGCTAACCCGTCCGGGCCAACGCCAACAATCGGGATCTTCGGAATCACGGCAATACCTCGGAAAGAGCGAATGATTAGCCGGTATTGTAGCCAGTCCGAACCGGAGGGCTAATCCGCGTGGCGTTCGGAAGAGTCGCCGGGTAATATGGGGTGTCTGGACTGGTTTTTCATCCGAACTCCGAAGGGTGGTGGGTTATGCTCCGCAACTGGTTTGCTATCGGTGTTGTTGCGACACTTTTGCTTCCTCTTTCAATGATCGCAGCCGATCCGGTCGCCGAAAAAAAGACAGACGAACAACTGAAGGAAATGGCCCTGACGCTGAACGACCTCACCAGCGTTGACGGGATGAACGCCAAGCTTAAGGAACTGGGGAAAGATAAAGCCACTGCCAAACAACTGGTTGCCGTCGCTGGGAAAATGCAAAAAGACGCCGAGGAGAAGAAATCGCCATTCAAGTTCAACGCGGCGTTGGTGCTGGGTATGTTGGCCTCCCAGGTCAAGGACTTTCCGCA
>JANLRE010000197.1:0-5828 GCA_031368205.1 Fimbriiglobus sp.
CCCAGGGCCATGCCCTGGGGCCGGGCGACGATTGGGGTTTTGGACATGTCGGGACGGTTCATTCCCGATGATGATCAACCGAATGAACAGTCCCTTCAGAGTTCCCAGGGCATGGCCCTGGGCTGACAGAACGTCCCTTTCAGGGCCGAAATCCATGAACATTCAGCAGACAGAAAAGTTGCTCCACCCCAAGGAACAAGTAAAGGTGCCCGATGCCGTCCGATAACTTGAATGCGTTTCTGCGGGACCAACTGGCTGACCTGAAGACACGCGGGCTGTATAAATCCGAACGCCAGATCGAGACGCCCCAGCATCCGGGCATCTCGGTGAACGGTCACCCGGTCGTCAACTTCTGCGCGAACAACTACCTCGGGCTGGCGAACCACCCGGCGATCGTCGAAGCGGCAGTGCAGGGGCTGAAGACGTGGGGGTACGGGCTGTCGAGCGTGCGGTTCATTTGCGGCACGCAGTCGATCCACAAGCAAGCCGAACGGCAGATTGCGAAGTTCTTTCGCAAGGCTGATTCGATTCTGTACATCTCGTGTTTCGACGCGAACGGCGGGCTGTTTGAACCGTTGCTCGGTGAGCAGGACGCGATTCTTTCGGACGAACTCAACCACGCCAGCATCATCGACGGCGTGCGGCTCTGCAAGGCGCAACGGTTCCGCTACAAGCACAACGACATGGCCGATCTGAAGGCCAAACTGGTCGAGGCCAAAGACTGCCGGTTCAAGCTAATCTTCACCGATTCGGTCTTCAGCATGGACGGCGATTTAGCGAAGTTGCCGGACATCTGCGATCTCGCCGATCAGTACAACGCCGCCGTGGGGATCGACGATTGCCATGCCACCGGGCACCTGGGTGCCACCGGGCGTGGTGCGGCGGAGGAACTCGGGTGCCTCGATCGCATCGACCTCATTACCGGCACGCTTGGGAAAACGCTGGGCGGCGCGAGCGGCGGGTTTACCGTCGGTTCCGCCGAAGTAGTTGATTGGCTCCGCAACCGCAGCCGACCGTACCTGTTCTCGAACTCCGTCCCGCCGTCGTTAGTCGCGGCGGGGATGAAGGCGCTGGAGTTGGCCGACACTTCCGCCGAGTTACGGACCACCTTGAAAGCCAACACAGCCCGAATGCGGCAAGGGCTGGAAAGCGCCGGGTTCACCGTGAAGCCCGGCCCCACGCCGATTCTGCCCGTCATGTTCGGTGATGCGACAGTAGCCGGAAAAATGGCCGAAGCGTTGCTAGCGAAGGGCATCTACGTCATCGCGTTCAGCTACCCGGTCGTGCCACAGGGGCAAGCCCGCATCCGCATTCAAGTCTCGGCGGCACATACCACTGAGCAAATCGACCACGCGATCAAGTCGTTCCGAGACGCAGGACGGCAGTTGGGCATCGTGCGTGCGTGAATCAATCCGCAGGAACGGTGACAGGCTTTGTTGCACCCGCGACTTCCTCGGCATGGGTCACGCGGTTTCGGCCATCGGCTTTAGAGCGATACAACGCTTTGTCGGCTTGGGCAATCAACTCGGCTGTTGACGTGGAATTGTCAGTTGGCCACCAAGTGGCGACGCCCAAGCTCACCGTGACCGGGCGATGCGGCCATCGGGCATGGGCAATTGCTCGCCGTAATCGTTCTGCCGCCGCAACCGCGCCGACCCGGTCCGTATCTGGTAGCAACAAGGTGAACTCTTCCCCACCAACCCGCGCTGCTAAATCGGTGGGACGTAGGCTGCGCAAAATGATGTTCGATACGGCGACAAGCACCGAGTCGCCCGCCGGGTGGCCGTAGGTGTCGTTGTAACTTTTGAAGTGGTCGATGTCCGCCGCAATGATCGAAACCGGCGTGGTGTGTTCTCGGGCGTCCGCTTCAGTCCGCTCCAGACCCAATTGTAACGCACGGCGGTTTTTCAAACCCGTCAACGGGTCCGTAATCACCGCCACTTGCAGTTGGGTGTAAGCCGCTTCCAACTCGTGGCGGTGCGCTTCGAGTTGCTCTTCGTGACGCTTCCGCGACGTAATGTCTTCACTCATGCCCACGACGAGCTTGTGTGCCGGGTCGTCGCTAGCGTCATATGGTTGCGACCGCGAGCGGAGCCACCGCACTTCCCCACACGGGCGCAAGATCCGGTACTCGTGATCGACCCCACTCGGGAAGCCCGATTCGACGGTCTCCAGGTACCGAGTTCGGTCTTCCGGGTGGATGGTGCTAGCAATGAATTGGAAGCAATCGAGGGCGGCTAACAGGGCGTCCAGGGATCGTCCCCATACTTTTTCGTAAGTCGCGTTGATGTACAAGACACGCCGATCCGACTGGTCAATCAGCCAGACGACTTCATGGGTCTGATCGAGAATCGCCCGCAAGTCGGGCAGCACCGCAGGCATGGGTGGCGAACCTAAACAGTTGAAAGCAGGGGCGGATCAGAATACCTGGAGCGTAGTACAAAGATGCCGGTCACGACGGATGCGTACAACTCCTTAGTCCTGTTTTGATGTTCCTGACATCGTAAACCAGTTCTCTTATCAAGCTTGTCGGTTCGATGACGGGTGTCACATCAGCGAATCGCCGAACACGACTGGTAAAAAACTCGGGTGCCGACTCGTAACACGAATCATTGGTATTCTTTGAGCGAAGAACTTTGTATTATCTGAGCGGAGGACGTTAGTCCTCCGAGTGTGGGCCGGATTGAGTGTTCAACTTCTACGAGCTAAAACTCGGAGGGCTAACGCCCCCCGCTCAGGAGGTGACAACAATGACGACGACCTTATCTTGGCTATTGACCTCGACGACTTACGGCACTTGGCTACCGGGCGACGAACGAGGCTTTGTCGGTCGCGTCACGGATGGCCGTGCAACGGATCCGTTGGGCAATACCCGCATTGAACATGACGAACGCGACACAGATTACGATCGTGACATACCGGGTCTGCGTCGGTCCGCTTTGAAGCTTATGAAATGTGATCCCGTTCGGCTGACCACTGAGCAGGCGTTGGCTGTACACGATCAGTTTCTGGAGACCGCAACATTCAGGCAGTGGTACTTACACGCAATTGCGGTGATGGCGAATCATTTTCATGTGGTTGTCACAGCCCCGGAAGGTGTCATGACGGACACCATGCTCCGCGACTTTAAGAGCTATGCTTCGCGTGCATTGAATAAGCGATGGACAAAGCCAAAATCTGGCACTTGGTGGACGCAGTCGGCTTCACGGCGAAAGTTGCCCGACGATCGGGCTGTCGAAAACGCGATTCAGTACGTGCTGAATCAACATCAACCGCTAGCCATCTACCCGGAGCGGAGAACGTAAGTCCTCATGCGCGCGTCACCGGCAATTGCGGCGCTACTGTCAGCTAGCCATCTACCCGGAGCGGAGAACATAAGTCCTCCGCGCCACAACGTGTTACTGATACAACCCGAAGTCGAGCGCTTCGGTCACTTTGCGTTTTAGCCACCATGCCGCCGTTCGCCATTCGCAGTGGATCTTGGTGTTCACGAGCGCACCGGGCTTAATACTCGCATCGGGATCGTTCACCTCAATCTCGACAAGGTACACTTGGGCGATTGGCGATAACTCTTGGCCGTTCTCTCCGGACTGCTGGACGGCGAGTGGGCCACCGCTTCGGTTCGTGAGCGAATACGGGACTTGCTTGGCCGACGATTTCGGGAGTTCACGGACTCGTCCGATGAAAATTCGATCGGTCCGCCCGTTCACGTAAACCGAAGCCATCAGTTCCCCGCCACGCGGCAAGTCTTCCGCGAGCAGTTTGTGGTCCATCGGGCTAACTGGGACTTTGATGATGAGCTTGGTCGGATCGCCCACGGTGCAAATCGGCTTGGATTGCTGCGTATTCTTGTCAAACAGTTTGCCGATTTCGGATTGTTTCACAAGCCCCATGACGACGCCGTCGCGGGGGGCAACGAGGTTCAATTTCCCCCGTTCGGAGTCCGCCCAGGCCATCAACTTCTCATGCTGGTACGCTTCGCTGTCTGCCGTGATGATCTGGCTTTCGATTTGTCGGACTTCGTCTATTTTTTTCGTGCCGACTGCGGCGGTTCGCAGCACACGCACTTCTTCTCGTTTTTCGTCACGGCGTGACTTTTCCTGAGCGATCTTTTCTTGCAAGTCTCGACTATCGAACCCGGCAATCTTTTGCCCTTGTCGGACTTGTTGCCCTTCGACGACCGAGAGCATCACGAGGTGGGCGGGTTGGTTGAGCGTCAGCGGTTCGGCGTGCCGGGGGTTGACCGCAACCAAGCCGACATCACGGACGCGGCTGATGGGCAGCGGGAGTAAGAAGACTGCGGCAATCAATGCCGCAGCAATTGTCATCGTAATGTAAACACGTTTTGATTTCATGTCGGGTAACCGCCCTCGTTGACGGATGTTTTTAATCATGCGATACACAGGCCAGATGAACATGGACAGCAGTGAGAACAGTGCCAACATCTGGCTAAGGATTTTTAATTGTGGCCCCAGGAAGTCTGCCAGGAAGAATATGATGCTAAACGTCACCACCCAGCGGTACACATAGCTACTGATTGCATACACAATGAACAAGACCCGGCGACCGGGCGCCATGTATTGTTCGGGCGGGACTTCAACGCCCAGGGCTTTGTCCAGAAACAGGTTCGTGATGTACCGATTGGCCCGATCCCGTAAGTTCGGAATTTCGAGCCAGTCGGCCAACATATAGTACCCGTCGAACCGCATCAGCGGGTTGGCGTTGAAGAAAACGGTGCTCACGGAACAGAGAACCATCACCGCCATCGCAATGTTATTCACGATCGGGAGGTGGGGGGTATACCACCAGACAAATGTTGCCAACGATGCAATCACCAGCTCGACATAGATACCGGCAAAACTGATGATAATCCGCTTCCACTTGTCCGCAACCGTCCAGGCATCGGTCACATTACAATACAACGCCGGCGAGAAACACATGAGCAAGATACCCATCTCATGGCTTTCCCCTTTATACGCCTTACAACTGAGTCCGTGCCCGAACTCGTGAATCACCTTCACGATTCCGAGACTCATCCACATGTACAGAACGGTGTTGATCGCAAAAAATTCTTGGTACCGGGGTATCTTTTCGTAGAAGGTCTGGAAGTGAATCAGTACCTGGAACACCGCCGCAAGCATGAGGGCAATGCTGGCCGCAAAACAGAGCGGGGTGAAGATCCACCACAGGTATTGAAACATCCACGTGAGGAGCCGATCCGGGTCGAAGACCGGGATCTTCCAATACATGATATTCGAGATCGCGGCAAACCGTCGCATCCGCCGCTGTTTGGCGCGGCGCTGGAATAGATGCTTCCCCGCACCCCCGGTCTCATGTTGGACAAGCCCCGCCGTCACCAGTTGCCGGGCGAACGATTCCAGGTCTTGAAACTCGAGCCGGTGCGGGCGGAATTCATCCTCAAACCGCTTCCGCACCTCTTCCATCGGGTGCGTGCCGTCGAACAGGCTGAAGACAAAATACTCTTGCTTGTTGAACCGGTAGTAGCGCAGGCACACCGGGTCTTTCACGACGTGGTAGATCTTGCCTTCGTAGCGTTGCTCGCTGATTTGCAAGTCGGGCCGGACCTTGAGCCGGACCTGCTTGCGGCGTTCCGCTGGGTTGTCAAGGAGTTCGGTATTCATGGTGATCCCCGTGGCGCGGACGTAATGGTCCACCTGAGACAAAACCGGAAGACGGGCAGGCTTCGCAAGCCTGCCGCACGGGGTTGGGGTTTACTTCTTCGCAGCCGGTGGCACGGCGGGAATGGCAACGGGAGGAATCACGATTCCGCTGTCATTTGAAGCCGGCGCGGCCGGCTTCGGTGGTGC
>JANLRE010000199.1:0-4574 GCA_031368205.1 Fimbriiglobus sp.
CCCAGGGCCATGCCCTGGGACCGGGCAACGATCCGGTTTTCGGACCTGTCTCGACCATTCCATCCCGACGATGGCTACACGCATAGCAGTCCCTTCCCGCGTTCCCAGGGCATGGCCCTGGGCTGACAGAACGTCCCTTTCAGGGCCGAAAACCAAGAGAAATCACTTGCCCGAAAAATTTGCCAGACCCTACCTGTGGTTCTCTGTGCCCTTTGTGGTGAAAATTGCATGTTCGCACCGCCAAGAATCTGGTTACACCCAGACGGTTTGACTCACTCGCACAATCCGGCTTGACAAGCGACCCCCGGTGTTGGCCACAATGCGGCGAACGGATTTGCGCACACGGATTCGCGCGGTAGTACGGCAGGAGGCCGACTGATGATTCCTTTGCTTGTGAAGAAGCTGTTAGTGCGGTCGGGGATCGCACGGCACTTGCCGATGACGGCACGACTGACCGACGGCGGTTCGGAACACGTCCATTACTACTCAGACAAAATCCTTGCGGCCCCGGTTGCGGAACTTCGGGATCCCGCCACCTTCCCGGAAATCGGCGGCGTGGACGTGGTGAACCTGAATCTGGGTGCGTCGCAGTTCGATTCGCCGCTTTCCACCGGCAGACTGAGCGTCGATCGCCACGGCAAGCCGTCGGCGTGGGGCTTACCGGCTCTACGTGAGACGATTAGCGGGCACTATCGCCGTCGGGACAAGCGGTTCTTTGACCCGCGTGACGAAGTGTTTATCACCCACGGCGCGACCGGAGCCTATTCCGCCGTGCTGGATGCGTTCGTGAATCCGGGCAATCGGGTGGTGCTGTTCGATCCTTGTTCGCCGTTGTTTGCGGTCGGTGCCAAGTCGCGGCGGGCGTCCATTTCGTGGGTGCCGACCACGACCGAGAACGGCGTTTTGAAGTACGACGCTGATACGCTTTCCGTCGCCCTGCGTGGGGCGAAATTGATAGTGTTGGCCGACCCGACGAACCCGACCGGAGCCAGTTTTACGCCGGACGCGGTGGAGCATCTGTTGTGGGCGGCGAGCCGTTCGGACGTGCTGATTTACCAAGACGAATCGTTCCGGCGATTTCGTTATGACGGCGCGAAGGGCACGTTGAATTCCCGCCCCGCTTCCTTCTGCCGAACGCTCAGCGCGGGTTCAATTACGCAAACCTACGGCCTCGGTTCGGCACGGGTGGGGTGGCTGGCGGGGCCGCGACATTTGATGAAAGCGTGCGCGTTGGCCGCGAACTTGTCGGCGCCTTTTGTGCCGACCGTGTGCCAGCAACTGGCGCTCCGAGAATTAGACGCCGAAGACGAACTCTTTGGCCCAGTCTTGGAAGAGTTCCGCGCCCGCCGTCGGTACACCGCCGACCGCTTGAAAACGATGGGAATCGCCGCCGAATCACCCGCAAGCGGCTACTTCTTCTGGCTAGATGTGTCCCCGTTCAAGCTGGATGGCCGCACGTTTGCCGAACGCCTGATGAAAGAGCACCGCGTGTTGGTCGGCCCCGGATGTGTGTTCGGACCGAGTTCCGCGAATTCCGTGCGGCTGAGTTTTGCGATTGAAGACGGGCGGTTGCGGGAAGGACTTTCCCGGCTTGCGACATTCGTAGCGAAACTGCGTGGTCAGACACCTGTTGTCAAACAGCAGGAGACGGCACCCGTGTTGAGCGAACGCCCACCGACGTTCACGCGGGTTTAGTAGCGACTTGGCTCATCCGAACAGCAACAGCACGTTCCACGGCGGGGTTTGGTCGAACTCGCAGCCGACTTCGTAATGCGGGCCGGTGTTGCGGCAACTTCGCACGATCACCGTGACCCACGGCACCGTCGTCGGCGCGTTGATGGCCCGGACTTGAACGGCGGTACCGGGTGCCAATGCGGCCCCGGTGGCAATTCGCAAACCGCCCGTCGAACGATCCAGCACGTAGCCGTTCTCCGTACCCGCTTTCAGCGTCGATGCGGCAATCGTAATCTTGACCGGGGAACCTTCTCGGCGGAGCGAGTTCCGTCGGTTGGCGAACGACTGCTCGTCATTTTCCCAATCGCCAGGGCGACTGAGTTCAATGGGTGGGATCGGGTTCCGTGGCCCTCGTTTACGAAGCGCCAGAAACGTGATTACGATTAACCCTACCAAGCAACCAATCGCAATTGGCGAGTAGGGGAGAATGGATTCGATATTCACGGCGAATAGGGTACTCGCAAGCATGGGACCACCATCTCGGAGAAGGTTTTCACGCCCTCAATAAACCGAGTTTCAGCCTTGGGAATCGGTCCGCCCGATTCACCGGATCCGTCTGTTGCAAATCTATAACACAACTGGCGTCGCGGTGGCAATTTGTACGGGTTTGTATGAAAACTCTGGAAATGGCACGACCCGAACACCTGTTCGGGTCGTGAAGTTTGTTGGCGGAGCGAAATGTTGTCGCCGCAACAGTACAGCAGTCCGGACTAACGCATCCGTTGATACGAAGTTGGCACACCCTGCGTACCGCTGCTTGGTATGGTGCCGGGCGTCGAACCGAGGCGGAAGGTCATCTTCTCCCCACTGACGGTGGTTTCGACTTTGCCCCAGTTGTACGTGAACGCCACTTTGCCGGTCACGATCACTTGGCCGGTTCCGGGGATGACACTCAGTTCGTCACAAGTTCCTTCACCACCCGGTGTGATGAACGTGACTTTGCCACCCGCCCGCATCGTGGACATGTTCGCGCCGGAATCCGACGGCGACTTCACTTCGACCTTGTCCGAGATCACCTTCAAGTAAATGTCGTCGCCGTCCTTCACTTCAAACCGGGGCCGTTCGTCACCCATGTGCAGCAAAACTTTCAGCTTCTTTTCAATGTTGCGTGCCGGTTCGCTGGGAGCCTCGGTCGGAATCGCTTGGGCGCGGGGTTCCCAAGAAGGTGACGGAGTCGGCGGGGTCGGTTTGGCGAGCGGCGGTTCCGTCGCTGGAATTCGTGGTATCTCTTGCGCGACAACGACGGCTTGCACCGGGATCGGAGCCGGCGGTATTGCGATCCGTTCGATAATAATCGGTGCTGGGATTGTCAGCGGTGCAGGGGTCGGTTTGACTGCAACTGGTTCTGGCACCGATGGCAACGCTAAGTCACGAACAGGTTGCAATGTAACCGAACCGGGTGGTAGTCCGGTAATGTGATCTTCTAACTTAGTCGGTGCCGATGCAACCTTAACCTTCATCAGTGGATCTAACGGCTTTGACGGCTGAAGCACTGTCCCGTTAGCAACTCCGCTCGGGATCACGAATTCAAAGGCTTGCCCGACGGGCTGCGGAAATACTGGCTCGCTTAGCCCGATCGTTGGCGGCATCGGAACCGTTATGAGCGGCGCGGGTGCAGGAGCTTGTCCAGCAAGCGATGGTGTTTTGATGTCCGGGATCGCCGGGATGATCGCGGGGGCCGGGATCATCGGTGCGCCGGACATCGGCACCTCGGCAACTTTTGGCACCGGAATCGGGATCGGCGGTTCTTGGTACACGACCCGAGCAACCTGTTGCGGCTTGCCGGGGGTACACGAGACGATGCCATTTTGCGATGGTACGTCCGCAACGGCTGCAAGGCCACCCAGAGACAATCCGAGTGTGCCAATTAACAATTTCCAACGTGTTCGGTTCATAATCCTTGACTCCCGATGGGGGCGGCGGCATCCTGTGCTGCCACGGGCGACGGAAAATAGCACCACCGCGCCCCCCTGTCTGCGCCAATTTGGGCAACCTCGACTGCAAGAACTTCGACTGGTATGATCCAGCTAAATACCCCCACTAGGAGGAACCCGTGCCAACCATCACCATCCCCGACGACACCTACCAACGACTTCGGCAGAGAGCAGACAGTCTTCAGATTAGCGTCGAACGCCTGATCGCTCCGGCACTTGAACAGATTGCACTTGAGCCACAGGCCAACGGTCATCAATCGGCACCGCTCGTGGACCTGCCTTATGACGAGTGGAAGAAAGTGTTTGAACAGTTGCTCGCTAACGCGAAAAGCCGAGCGCATCTTTACCCGCCAGGGTTTGAAGCCGATGTGAGCCGCGAGGCGATGTACGAGGGGTGCGGCGAATGATTATTGCTGTCGATACGAACATCTTGCTCCGTTTCATTGAGACTACCGCCGCCCAACACCCGGTTGTAGCGACAGCCTTGCTCAACCTTCGCAGCGAAGGTCACTCACTACGGATTTTCCCTCAGGCCATCTACGAATTCTGGGTCGTCGCCACCCGCCCGGTTGCAAGCAACGGTCTCGCCCTATCGCCTGTTGATTGCAGCAATACCATCACGGGACTCATGGTTGCTTTCCCGATCATTGACGACAAGTCAGGCCTCTTAACCGAATGGCAACAACTCGTCACCACCTACGCCTGCCGTGGGAAAGTCGCCCACGACGCCCGTTATGTCGCCGCGATGAAGACGCATAACATCACCAACATTCTCACATTCAACGGCGGCGACTTCGCCCGGTACCCAGGTATCGCCGTACTCAACCCGAACACGATCGCTGCTTCTGGTAACCCGCCGAATCGTTGACCAACATAACCACTTCATATTGCACGTTGACTGGATTC
>JANLRE010000201.1:0-10245 GCA_031368205.1 Fimbriiglobus sp.
CTCCGAGGTTGTGTTCGCTCGGAGGACTCACGTCCCCCGCTCAGACTGACAGGCACGAATTCCATCGCCGGGAATGCAAAAATCCAGCAGGACACCCCGCAACCGCATCTGGGGTATAATGCCCCGAACCGTGACCATCACCATCCTGCCCCGTTCGGTTCACTCCGGGTGGGGTTCCTGAATTGACCCGACATCATGGAAGCCTCGATCTACGTTGCCACGCAAATCGTCCGCCTCCCGGATGTCACGACGCCTCCTCCCGGTGGCCCGGATGTCGGGGAGTTACTCCGGCAAGTGCTGGACGTTCAACGGGAACAACTGGCCGTGTTGAAAGCCCAACAAGCCGCCCAAGACAGCCAAGCCCGGTGGCGGGCATTCCTCGCCCGGTGGAACACGGACTTCCCCGACATCGGGTTGGTCTGCAAGCAGGTTCTCCCGGTCGTGGAGCGGGCCTACCTGGAGTTGATCCGCGAGTTAACCGACAAACTCCGGGACGAAGACGCGGGCCTGGAAAACGAGTTCATCCTGAGCGAATTTCTGGACCGCTACGGCGCCCGCCTCGGGCAACTGGGGATGGTCCTCAGCCAACTCGGCCCCCTGGCCGACGCGGCACCAGCGGATGTCAGTAGTGGATAGTGAGCAGTGGATAGTGGCTAGTTAAGCAAAGAGCCACATGCATCATGATGCATGGGCTTTGACTCCCACACTCACCACTGCTTCTGCTTTCTATCCACTATCCACTATCCACTGCGCACTCACCACTATCCACTGTCCACTCACCACTACTCCGAGAAGTATGGAACTCGTCGCTACGGATTTGCAACGGATTCGGGATTTGTACTACCAGGGCCGTTACCGGCAGGCTTTGGCGGTCGGGGAGCCTTACGGGCCGTTGCGAACCTGGACCGGCCCGGCGTCGCGGTTGATGGCGGGGCGGTTGGCGTTGCAACTGGGTGCGCCGCGGATGGGGCACCAACTGCACCTCGTGGCGTTCCGGGAAAGCCCGGCGTACCCCGAAGCGATCTACTACCACGCCCGCTACCGGCTCGAAACGTTCGGCCCGCTTTCGTGCTGGCACTTCTTGCGGCAACACCCGGATTGGTCAGACGCCCAACCGGACTTGCGGGCGGACTGGCTGGCGGTCCACGCCCTCGCCGCAGCACGACTGCGCGACTTCGACCGAGCGGATCGCTACCTCAACCAAGCCGACGGCATTGCAGTCGATCGGGCGTGGTTACACGTCGAGCGGTCGTCGGTGCTGGAATTATGTGAACGGACCGACGAAGCCCTTGTATCGGCAAAGCGTGCCTTGGAAATCACACCGTGGTTCCGCCCCGGCGTGCAAGCGGTGGCTCATTTGCACCAACGGGCGGGCCGCGATCGGGACGCGATTGAGCTTCTCACGCAGGCCGCCGAACACCTCGAAAGTGGCGTGATCCTCGCGCACCTGGCCACGTTGCAATACGACCAGCGCCGCTACCACGACGCTCGACGAAGTCTGGATCAGTACGCCGAACTTTCGCCGCTGATGGATCGTGAAGTCACGAAATGGTTGGCGGCTCGGCGGGCGGACGTGGCGTATTTGTTGAACGAACCCACTGTCGCGGTCCAACAGGCGAAGCTTGTCGGCGAAGATTTTTACACCCAGTTCGCGGAGCGATTGGAAACGATCCCGGCCGCTGATGTTCTGCAATCCACCGCAGCGCGGATCGTGTTGCCGGTCGATCTGGCGTGTGGTGACACCCCACTGACGGCGACGGAAATCTTGGGGCGCTTCTGGACCCGCCCCAGCCCGACTGTGCCAGTGGATGCAACTGTGGCAATGGATGGCATCCCCGATGCCGCCGAACGGCGCCGCTACGACGAAGCGGGTTGGGTGACTCGTGAGTTCTCGTTAACAATCGACACCGCCGGGGAACTGATCGCACGCGGGTTGCCGTTCTTGGTCACGTTGGTCGAAAGCGGGTTCGGGCAGTCGCGGGTGATCCTCGGCGTCGATCGGATTCGGAACAGCTTGTTCATGCCCGAAGGTCTCGAACACCGCCCCATTGAAGCGCCGATCACGGTGTTGCTCGAACGCTACCAAGCGTCTGGCCCCCGCTGCCTCGTCGTCGTTCAGAACGAAGAAGCGGCCAAGCTCGACGGCCTGTCGCTTCCGGATTCGGGCACGTACAACCGCCTCCACGCCGTTCAATGTGCACTGAGCGACCTCAAGTTCGCCGAAGCCAAATCGCTCATCGCCGCGATGCGTCAGGAGTTCCCCGGTCATCGACTCACGAAATATGCCGCAGTTGCGTGGGCACGCGCCACCGCGCACCCGGTGTTGTTGCTGGATGCGTTGACGGACTTACTGGTTGATTTTCCACACAACGCCACGTTGGTCCTGGCCAAGGCGGCGGTGTTCCGCGACTTGGGTCGGATCCCGGAACGACGGGCGATTCTCGAAGCCGAAGGGGACCAGACCAGCGCCGAACCGCTGTTGATGCAATCGCTCTCGCAAATGATGTTGCCGGAACCGAAATCGCAAGACGACGCCACCCGGTTGCTACGTCGGTCGATCCGCGTTCGGCCCCATGCGGCGGCGGGTTATTACTTGCTCGCCACGCAACTTTGGGAGCACCAACAGTTCGACGAAGCGGCGGACTATTACCGTTTTGCGACATGCCTGGACGACCGCGAAGAGCAGTTCGCCGAAGCGTATTCGCGGGCGTTGCGGACGCTCAACCAAAGCCCCGACGCGCTGCGGCTGTTCCAACAACGGGCCAACCGCGGACCGTTGCCGTTCGCGCCTGCGGTTCGCTCTTTGTTCCACACGCTACACGACCGCGAGGACGTTGACTTCGCGTTCGCGGCGATCGGCAAGGCGATCGAAAAGGCGCGCCAAGTGAACGGCAACTCGCCGGGGGTGGAATCGACTTCGGTGCTTGCGGAATTGCTGTTGTTCCGTGCGGAGATGTTGGCGAACGCGGGCAAGCACGCGGAAGCCGAATCGGACCTCGTGGCCGCTCAGCCCCACGCGATCCCGGCCATCTGGTTCCGCAACGCCGCGCGACTGGCGCGGATCAAGCCCGATTACCGGGCCGCTGTCGAATCCATGCGGGACTTACTCACGCACGAACCGCTCGTGGCGGACAACCACCGTCTCTTGGCCGGGCTGATTGCGGACACGGAAGGCCGGGACGTGGCCACGCGGTACTTCGCCGAACTCGCGCATCGCTACCCCGACCACTACGGGGTTGCGAAACTGGCTGCCGAGTTTGTGTACGCGAATCCGGACACCGGCCCGATTCGCGTCACCAACAAGTTGCTCGAACTTTGCCCGCACGACGCCTGGGCACACCGTCAATTGGCCATGTTGTACGCCGACCGCAAAGACCACCACGCGGCTCTCCACGCGATTCAAAAAGCGGCGGAATCCGAACCGACGCACCCGTCGCACTACGCCGTTCTCGCGCACGTGCATCGACGTGCAGACCGGGTCGATGAAGCGTTGGAAGCGTTCCGGGACGGACTGAAACGGTTCCCGGATCACGAGCTAGCGATCTACGAAATGGTCCAAGTCTCGCGCGGTTTGAAGGAGAAGAAAGCCACCCTCCGGTTCATCGCGGAGCAACTCCACGCCACCCCGCACACGGGTGACGGCCTACTCGCGTACTTTAACCAAGCGAGCGAGTTGATCGACGAGCCGGAGGAGTTTGAACGCTTCTTGGACGAACTCGAACGCTTCCTAGACGAACGCCCCGACCTGTGGCAAGCGTGGTCGATCGTGATCCAAACGATGACCAACGCCCAGCGGGTCGATGAAGCCTTGTCGTTGGCACGGGAAGCGACGGAACGATTTCCCCTCGTGCCCCGAGTCTGGATCGACTTGGCGATTCTTTGCCGCATCATGGAGCTACCCGACGAACGGCTCGACGCTTTGAAACATGCGGTCGCGGTCGCGCCGGGTTGGGTGCCCGCTGTGCGCGAACTCGCCGACGCCCTGAGTGAGGCCGAACAGTACGACGAAGCCGTCGCGGTCCTCGAACGACTCGTTCCCCGCGCCGCGATTGACCCCCTGGCGCACTGGGCGTTTGCCGAACGACTCTGGCAAGCGGACCGTGGCCAGGAAGCCATTCAACGGGCCATGCAAGCGGTGCGCTTGGACACGGGTGCGGACCCGCGCATCGAAACCGCGTGGAGTGCGGTGCTTTCGTGGACGGAACGCATTGACGAACCGGAGGAGGCAATTGCCCTGGCCCGATCGCTGACGAAGGATCGCGCCGGCGACCCGCGCGCGTGGCTGCGTTTTGCCCGTTGCATCACCGATGCGTCCAAGGCCAACGAGATCCTCAGCGCCCTGGACACCGCGATTCGGCTCGACCCGCGTAACATCGAAGCGCACGATTTGAAGGCCGAACGGCTCGCCGCGTTGGGCCGGTTTGACGACGCCTTGGCGGCAGCCCGGCCGGCAGCGTTGCTCGCGGACTTGCCCCTCGTGTTGCAAGGTCGCGCCGCCTGGATCGAAGCCCGGCGGGGCAACTACGCGGCGGCCATTCCCCCGATGCAAGCCCTGGTGGCTGTCGATCCCGATTACATCTGGGGCTGGCAGCAACTCGCGGAGTGGTACAACGACACGGGCCGGTCCGAAAGTTACCTGGAAGCCGCCAGCGAGTTGCTCCGCCTGCGTCCGGACCACCCGATGTCCCTGACGATGCGGGGTGAAGCGAAGCTTCAAACCGGCGACCGCGAAGGGGGCAAAGAAGACCTCCGCGAAGCCCTTCGTGTTCACCCCGGCTATTCACCGGCGGCAGTCATTCTCTTCGATGCGTGCCTGAGCGATGTAGAATACCGGGACGCCCGGTCTGCGTTGGCAGTGCTTCAAGAACACCTGTCCGGGCCGGAAGTCCTCGTCAAGCAGATTCAATACGCATCCCGCACCAACGACCAGGACGGGGCGGCCCGCGCGTTCGGTGAACTCTGCACAACGCCGGGCGACGGTCCCGCGATGTTCATGCAGATGGGTCTGAACGAGATGCACTCGCTCGACCAGGGCGAGAAGGCCGCCGAACTGTTGTTTGAAGCGTGGCAGTCGGGCGAAGAGTTTAGCCCGTGGGCGGGGATCTTCTGGCTGGACACCCCCGACGGCGATTCCGCCGACGACGAACTGAAACTCGAAGCGTGCGACGCCACAGTAAAACATTACCCTCACTTCGTCCCGGCCCACGACCGTCGCGCCGAGCAACTCGCCATGATGGGCCAGTACGAAGAGGCCGCCGCCGCGTGCCGTCCGGACGGCGTGACGCCGTTGCCGATCGCCCTTCAGGGCCGGGCGGCGTGGGTCGAAGCCCATCGCGGGGACCGCAACGCGGCCATTTCGATCATGAAGAAGATTCTCGTCGAGGAGCCGGACTACAGTTGGGGCTGGCGGCAACTCACCCACTGGTACGACGCCCTCGGGCGAAACCGCGACTGCCTGGACGCCGCCGATCAACTGGTGCGGTTGAACCCCGTCGATCCCGTGGCCCACGCCATTCGTGGCGAAGCCAAGCGGATGCTCGGCGACAACCGCGGCGCGAAGGAGGACTTCCAAAAGGCCTTCGAGATCGACCCCGCGTTCCAAGCCGCCGGGCTACAACTGATCTCGTCGCAACTCGACACGAACGACCTGATCGGCGCCGCCCGTTCGCTGGCAGTCTTGCAAGAACACAGTGACGGCCCGCTGGTGAAACTGCGGGCACTCCAGGTCGCAGCGCGGCAGGGGAACCTCGATCAGGCCCGGAAGATTTTCCGCGAACTGCTCGCCGACCTGTCCGTGAACCGCAGCATCTTGCAAGAAGCGATTACCGACTTCCGCACGGCAGGATGGCAAGCCGAAGCGGACGATGAACTCGATGCGGCCACCCGAACCGACAACATGACCCCCGCCGCCGCCGGGGTTTGGGCCGATGCGTTGATGCTGTCGAACCAACCGTGGAAAGTTGCCGACAACCTGTCCGGGTTGATCGAACGGAACCGTGACGCGGGCCGGGAAGCGGTCTTGATCTACGCGATGGCAATGGCCGTGGTCGGGCGCACCGATCCCGCCGTGACCACGATTCAACGGTTCGCGGAAGTGTTACGGCAAGAAGACAATTCCTGGGCACGCGCCGGCGCGGCACTCGTGGAGGCGAAGCAGTACGAACACGCCGCCGCGTGGCTCAGCGATTGGTACGATCGCCCCGACCGCGAGAACTGGATGCTCCGCCCGCTGTTCGATTCGTACCAAGCGATGGGCGAAGATGAAAAGGCGGAACTGATCGCCCAAGATGCCATCGGCATCGACGAAGACGAGGACGAGTACGCCGCCGATTTCCTGGCGTGGCTCGCCCTGTTCGCGGCCGTCAAAGGGGACACCGAAGGGGCGGAAGAGTACCTTGATCGCGTCGAACCGATCGGCCAACCGGACGGCGTGAAACTCGTCATCAAAATGGCCGAAGTGCTGATCGACGTGCAACGTGCCGACGACAAATCGCGTGCCTTCACTGAAGCGAAAAAAGACCTCCAAGCCGCCGCCGACGCCTGTGCCAGTAAAGACCTCCTCCCCGGCACCCCCCGCTGGTACCAACGCGCCGTCGCCCGCCTCGCGCATGACGCCGGCACCGTCAACGCCAAACTCTGGGCCTGGTGGCAACGAGTCAAGCCGTGGGTGAAAGCGGTGTGAGCGGGCAGCCCATTCAGATTGGTGTGCTTACTCTTGACCAACGGCGGTCTGCACGGCCTGCTCCAGCAGTAATGCGGCGACCTGCATGGGGTTTGCGTGCGCCTTCGCGGCGAGTCTCTCAAGCTGTTCAAGCGTCGTCGTTGAGAGGCGGACGAGGCGTTGCTCATTCCAGGACGGCTCGGTCGGGCGTCCCCCGCCTTCTGGGACGCGAAACCGCGCCGCGACTTCAGCGGCCAACTGGACGGCCCCGAAATAGCCGCCACGAGATGTAACCTTGCCGCGTCGCTCGGCTCCCAAGTCATTCGCAATTTGATCCATGTCGAGTTCTGGACTCATGATCTATTCCCCCGAGAAATCTCGGAACGCCAAGTACTCGTCCCCGATAACCAATCCGATTTCGCCTTGGCGGGCCTCGCGGCCCATTCTTCGGCAGAAGCTCCCGAGTTGACCCAGGCGAACCGAGTCAGCGACATCCGCGGGCGTCGTGTAGCAGTGAATGACAACGGGTTCGTCCTTGACCAGCACGCCGCCCATTTCGTCATCGCGCCAAACCCCTTTGGCTCGCGGAAACGCGGTGGCCCCACCGAAGAGTTGCCCGAACGTGTCGAGGGCGGCATCGACCCAGTAATCTTGGTTGATCGCCGTGGTCCCATCGCGCTCGACGCTGGGCACAAAAAGAACGACCAGTACCGCTTTTCGGCTGGCTTGCAAACCCGAGGTTTCCATGACGGCCTCCACACCGATCTATATAGATCGTCGGATTACTTGCTGCACGTCCAGAATTACTTCTTCGATGAGCCGATCGAAGTTGTTGCCTCCGCAGCGTCGTAGGTCAGGAATAACTCTTCGGCCAATTCCTCGAAGGCGGCGTCGGGAAGCTCGCCAGTACCAGTCGGATAACGTAGTAGCAATTCGCTGATGACCGCATCCCGATCCGGTTCGGGCAGGGCGTCGAATGCGATTAGAAGTTGTCGTGCGGCAGCAGACATCAAGTACCTCCATCAGTTAAAGCCCGGAGCCGCAGCACGGTGAGTAGGTCGGCCAAGTCCACCAACCCCTCGGCCTCGGCCCGCTCGTCGGCAGACAGAAGGTGGCCCGCGTCCTGGCGGTCGAGCAGGGATTGGAGCCGGGCGGCGACGGCGGCCGGCAACCGGAACCGTGCAAGGTCGGCGGACGGGTCGATGGCGAGGGTCAGCGGCATGGCGGAACTCCAGGGTGGTATCCAGCTATGATAGCAGTTGCCCAGTTGGGGCTTCGCCGAACGTGTACATTCAACAGCGCGGGCAACAGAGGATTGGCAGTTGCAGAAACTAATCATGCCCCGTTGTCTGCTGTATCGCTTGTACGGCGTGGTTTGCCGCCCGCGAGTGGGCAGCCTAACGACCATCCCCCATGCCAGCCGGTTCGCCGAACGCCCCGAACTGATAAGCCGTGAATACCACCTGCAACCCCAAGATGATGACCGCCGCGATCTTATTCCCGGCCCCCCATTTTTTCAAATTGCTGGCCGCGTCTCGCTGGTCGTAGTACACGTCACCCGTAAGCACGATGATGCACACGGCTAGGATCGCCGGGCCGAAGCACAGGCCGAGAAGTGTGATCGGGCTGACGTATGCCGATTTACGATACCACGGCACTTCGCTGTACTGCTGATACACCACTGTCATTCTCCGTAGCCGAACAGAAGTTTAATCCAATCCCGACACGGGATAAGCAATTGAACTGAATCCCCAGACCGGATGGTACCGGGCTTCCGAACGCCGGGTCAAGAATTCTCTTGCATCTGCCTTCAACCGTTTCGGTCCAGGTAGTCCGGCACGTAGGGCGGCGACGGGGGCAGTGTGGCCGGGGTGTCATCTTGAATTGCCGCGTGTATCGCGGTTTTCACGAGTTTGATGTCGTCCAGGCACGATTTCTTGTCGCCCCAGCCGAGTTTCCCCGCAGGCTGCGCGATGTAGAACCCTTTGGCGTCCACGAGTCGCCAGGTGTAATAGTTGGATCGCACGGTAATGATGAACTTCAGCACGACGGCACCTCCGAAAAGAGTTCGACGACACAACTTCACCCGACCGGCGATTCGGACCGGAGGCACCCAAAGCCCTCCGCTCGCCAAACGATACAACTAGGCGGCAGAAGGTTCGCAGGGCTTGAAGTCCCAGAAACGATTCATTCCCCGCTATCAAGGGTAACGCTTGGCTAGGCGTCCACTCGCTGGCGACCACAGCACCCCTTGCCCGACATAGGATCAACAATTGAACTGAACCCACAGATCGGATAGTACCGGGATTCCGAACACCGGGTCAATAAATTTCTCGCGCTCCAACAAACATTTCGGGCAAAACCAAACCATCGCCGCTCACGGAGTTTTGTTCTTCTCCACGAAGTGCAGCACCTCGGCGGGGGTTAGGTAGCCGTCGTTGTTGCGGTCCATTGGGAGGAAGTCGGCGATCGGGCGGCCCTTTCTTCGCCACTCGTACAGGCCGACTTGGCCGTCGCCGTCGGTGTCGTACTCGGCGAACCACGGGGGCAGGCCGGGCGGGTAGGTGGCGTGGCGGGCGGGGCGTTGCTCCTCGGCCACGGCTTGACCGGGACCGGGTATCCCCTTCGGTAACTTCAACGGAATGTCGCCAGCGGCGACTGCGTCGGCGACGATTTGATGATGGGCGAGGAAGAACGCTTCGTACTCTGCGGGGTCAATACTCCCATCTCGGTTCCGGTCCCACTTTGCCATTTGCCTGCGGAGGCCGTCGGTCATCTCGTCGGGGCTGAGTAGGCCGTTGCCGTTCTGGTCGAGTCGGCGGAACATCTTCCCGGCCTGCTCGATCCGGGTCGCGGGGTGGACCGTCCCCAGTGGCATGATGTCGTTGCGGCGGATTACGTTGAATAGCCGCTGCTCTTGTTCGGGCGATTGAAGTTGGTAGGCCAGCCGGACCTCACGCAGGATGGCCTGATCCGACTCGGCGGTCGTCTGGTACAACCGGCGAATCTCGTAGAAGAGTTTCGCTTCCCGCTCCGGGGTTGGGGTTTTGTACTGCTTGCGGAGTTCGTCCAGCACGTCCTGATTGACCTCCAGCGGCGCCTTGTACGCCTCTTCGATCTCCCGCACGACCACCCTGGTCTCGTCGGGCGGTGGCTTGGGCGGCTGGTCCTTAGTGGCTTTCCCATCAACAGGCGGAGGCTGACCGAAGCACGGCACCTGGACGACCAGCAAGGCGAGGACGATCGACGTTGCTAGTGGAATGTTCTGAAAACGCATGGCTGAAAATCCCTTCTTGACAGACCCGGAGCGTTACTCTCCGCGCCAGCCTTTGCTTGACATGCTAACTCCCGCTTCTAGCCGACGCAAGTTCTTACTGTCGAGGGGTGTGCCTTTGGGTCTGGCAAATTTTTCTGACTGTTGAATTCTCTTGGTTTTCGGCCCTGAAGGGGACGTTCTGTCAGCCCAGGGCCATGCCCTGGGACCGGGCAACGATCGGGTTTTGGACGTGTTAGAACGGTTCATCCCCGTTGTCGTCGAACCGAATTGACCGACCATTCAACCATTCCCAGGGCATGGCCCTGGG
>JANLRE010000223.1:0-1995 GCA_031368205.1 Fimbriiglobus sp.
CCCAGGGCATGGCCCTGGGCTGACAGAACGACCCTTTCAGGGCCGCAAACCCCGAGAAATCACCCGCTCGAAAAACTGACCAGACTTGCAATTGATGACGATCGCAATCGCACCCTCCTCGGACGCACTGCTCTGTTTGGAACAGGGTTGAAGGTGGAACTCCATTTCGACACGCCAGTACCATTACTGAGCGTTTGGGTTCCCGAGGTTCAGTTGCTGTTGCAGAACGAAGGGCCACTGCCGAGCTAAGATTGATTGCGTCTGGGTCACGACACACCCCTTCTGCTGTTTTGTTTGCCAACATGCTCTTGACGCGCTCGATGGCGACGGTATCACTTCGCGTCAGTTCTGCGAGTTGACTCGGCTTGTAAAATCGTGACGGGTTGGGGCGGCTTCTGCGGCGCGTCTCAACGGTTGATTGCGGCAAGCAAGTTCGGGTGGTAACGACGTTGGCGCGGAAAATACTCAACATTCCGCGCGCAACGGTTACATGCAACTTGTTTTTCACAAACAGTGCGTTAGGATTCGTCTTTAATAACACAGAGTACGATGCTGTAATCCAGCACCGTGCATTGTCTCGGGTCGAGATCGTTGGCGTCATCGGTCCCCTGAGCGTTGTGGATCCCCGAGGTCACCTCTTTTATGTTCGAGTCTGACGTGCCCGACCCGCTGCCCACCCAGACGGCCGCACCGGCCGCCAGCGGGTACGAGGACGAAGAACCCCCGAGTCAGCCGCGCCGCCACCCCATTTGGAAGGACGTCCCCCAAGACTTGTGGGACGACTGGCGCTGGCAGACTCAGAACTCGCTTCGGTCCGTTCGCCAACTGCGCACCCTCATCGCGTTTTCGGACGACGAACTCGAAGCGATCGGGCGGTTGGAATCCGATTACAAACTGGCGATTCCACCGTACTACTTCTCGCTCATCAACACCGAAGACCCGACCGACCCCATTCGGTTACAGTCGGTTCCTTCGCCCCTCGAAGCGGAGTCGGTGTTTGAGTTCGACGACCCGCTCGAAGAAGATAAAGACTCGCCTGTCCCAGGGCTAACGCACCGCTACCCCGATCGGGTTCTGATGGTGACGACCCCGAACTGCACGATGTACTGCCGCTACTGCACTCGCAAACGCGCCACCCTCACCCGCGGCGGGTGGGAGGGCGTCAGCAGTAACGACGAACGCATGATCGACTACGTCCGCAAGAACAAGTCGATTCACGATGTCATCATCTCCGGTGGCGACCCGCTTACGTTGCCACTGCCCAAGTTGAAGTACTACCTGCAAAACTTGAAAGAGATCGACCACGTTGATGTCATCCGGATCGGCACCCGCGTCCCCGTGACGTTGCCGATGCGGTTGTACGACAACGAGTTGCTCGACACGCTGGCGGCGGCGGAAAAAGTCTACATCCAGACCCACTTCAACCACCCCCGCGAGGTCACGCCGGAAGCCCACCGCGTTTGCAAGTCGCTGCTCCGCCACGGCATGATGATTAACAACCACTCCGTGCTGCTGAAGGGCGTCAATGACAACCTCGGCACGATGCGGAACCTGATTCGCGGCCTGCTCCGCATTAAGGTCCGGCCGTACTACCTGTTCCACTGCGACCCGGTGACCGGCGCGGGCCACTTCCGCACCAGCATCTGGAAGGGCATGGAAATCATGGAAGGGCTTCGCGGCCACACGTCCGGGATCGGAATCCCAACGTATGTCGTGGACAGCCCGCACGGTGGCGGCAAGATTCCACTCATGCCGAACTACTTGGTGTCGATGTCCGACGATGCCGCGATCTTGCGGAACTACGAAGGGATGCTCGTCCGCTACCAAGCGGAAGACAAACCGAGTTCCAGTGGTGCACCGACGGCAACCCGAGGCGTCTCCGGGTTGTTACAAGGTGACAAAACGTCGCTGGTGCCCGAAGGCAACGACCGGATGGCCCGCCGCCGTAAGATCGTCCTCGCGGAAACCGGGTGCGGAAGCGAAGCGGAAGAAACC
>JANLRE010000226.1:0-2280 GCA_031368205.1 Fimbriiglobus sp.
AAAAAATGCCGTTTGTTCGGTGGCCGCACCAAGTCGGGCCTCGCAAAGCCTCGACCACGACCTACAAGACGACCGCGTAAACCGGATTCTGTTCGACATCGCGGGTTAGTTGCTGTTCACTTTCGGCGCCATCATGCCGAATAGCCGTTGCCAGATCGTTTGCCGTTCCTGCTGCAACGCCGTGATGCGCTCGTACACCCAGTTGTGCTGGCTTGCGGATTCTTCACTCACGGCGGAATTAACAGCCTGTGACAGGGGGTTGTTTTCTTGCGGCAACGCGACCGCCGGGTTGCCCTGGTCGGCCATTTGCGCTTGCAGCTTTTGCATCTCGGTGTTGAGTTCCGCCATGCGACCGAGTTCGGACTGCATCGAGTCCATTTGCTCGCGGTGCATCTGGCCAAACATGTTCATCACCATGACCATTGACTGCTGAAACTGCTCCATCATTTGCCCTTGGGCCACGGCAAACTGATGAATGAGCGGCGCGATTGTTGGGTCGTTGGCAATCGCGGGGGCGTTCATCAATGGAGCCAACGCCGCGGTGAAATCGGGTAGCTGCGGAACGACATCGGTATGAATTTGCGGAGCCGAAATTGCCGCCGCCGCTGTTACCACCGGAACCCGTTGGGGTGCCGAGGTGAGGACCACGGAGACCGGCGCTTCATCGAGATACTGGAACCCGAGCCGGAAGCGACCGACTTGAAGTTGGTCCCCCGTATTCAACCGGGCATACCGCACGGGTTCGCCGTTCACCCGAATCCCCACTTCGGTCAGGAGATCGACCACCCATAAGCCCTGGGGAGTGAGCATAAAGTAACAGTGGTATGGCGCAATGTCGTCTGCCCCGAGGCTAATTTTGCAATCTTGGGCACAGCCAACAAAAGTGACGACACGGTTCACGATCCACTCAGTCTTGACGCTTTTACCGTTCAGAAATCGAACCCCGACGCGAGGTAACGCATCCGTCGATGGGGATTGCGGCAGAAACGGACTGAGATCGGGAATCGTCGGGCGGACAAAAAGCGGGCGTCGTAATGTGATCCGAAACGAACCGAGAAACACTGGTGTCGTCGGAGTTAACCACACAAACGGCTGTCGTTCGTTGCCGTAGGACACCCCCAACCGGCTGCCAATGTCCGCGAGCAAAACCCGACCGCCGACCGCTTGGATACACGCATGACGCAAACTGATGTCGGCTTCCAGTAACGTCACTTCGCAAACATTGTCGCGCCCCACGAGCGCGCACGGGAGTTCCAATTCACCTTCGGCCAGCACCGTGCCGTCATCGCGCAAGATGCGCAGGTCAATCGGGGTCTTGAGACCGCAGGCTTCGGCAAACGGGCTAGTGTCAGTCAGATTCACGGTTGGGCAACTCGTGGGAAACTGGGCAAAATAAACTCAAATTAAACCGAGAATGAATCGCGCTGAATGGCGCAACTTTAGTTCTGGATTGGCCCCAGAACAAGCGTTGAGACGCAGTTCGATGCCAAAACGTTGCAAAACTTTAACAATCTGTTACGGGGTTCGAGAAGTTTTCGCCGAATGTTCCCTATTTGCTCAGAGAGTTGAACTATACTCCGACTGGAATAGTCCAAATAATTGGTGCGATCGGTACAACCAAATGTGTATCAATCCATAAAGTTGTTACGACTCCCCTCTTGCTGGTTGTGCCGAAGAGTCCGAAACTAACAATCTTGTCGCCTGATACTCTGAGTGCCGAGGAATGCGCTGTGTCTTTGATGCCGAGCCAGGATGTGATCCGAAACCGTGCGTGGCAAATCAGCCTAGTTGTTGTTCTTGGCGTGGTGGTGTTTGCGTTTGCGGGAGTCTTGTTTGAATTAGGGAAATTGTGGGTCACGAAAGCCGATTATTCGCATGGTTTAGTTATCGTGCCGTTCATCGGGTACTTGCTTTGGTCCCGACGCGATCAGTTCCCCGCCAAAATTCACTGGCCGGACGTTTACGGTTTGCCGTTCTTCATGCTCGGGGCAGGTTTGTTCGTCGCAGCGGGTCGGGTGAACATCGCCAAAGAATGGTTCCAACCGCTCGCCCTGTTGGCTTGCTTGCTCGGAGTCGTGGTGATGTTTTGCGGTCGCTGGAAGGGGTTAGTCTGGGCGGGGCCAGGATTGGCGTTCCTTCCCTTGGCGTTTCAGTTGCCGTTCAGTGTTGAACAAAAGCTGAGTTTGAAGCTGCAAAACATTGCAACCGAAGGTGGCAACTTCGTGTTCCAGACGCTCGGACTGGCGTCTTACAACGAAGGCAACATCATCATCATCGGCG
>JANLRE010000256.1:0-7160 GCA_031368205.1 Fimbriiglobus sp.
GGTGGAGTTTAATGATTATACCGGGCCAAAGCCCATGAACGATCGGTCATGGGCTTTCTTTCACTCACTACTTCCCCAACACATCCAACATCACAAACATGAACCGCACTTACATCGGGCCGCCCCTGTGGACTTGGAACGCGATCAGGCCACGGAGGGCGAGTTTGTCGTCGGTGTAGTTGGCGCACTGTTGGCCGTTGATCCAGATTTTGACGGTGGGGCCGATGGCCTCGACGACGTAGTCGTTCCAGTCGTCGGGCTTGACGTGCTTTTCGCCGCCTTCCTTCACCAATAAGCCACGGGCGCTTTCTTCGTACAGCTTGCCCCACCAACCGGCGCCGATGTCCGCTTGCGGGCCACGCATCTCGCCGCCGTCGATGGCAACGCTGCGGAACTGGATGCCGCTGTTCTCCTTGTTCGGCGTGAGTTTCACTTTCACGCTGAGCTTGAAATCGGCGACATCCATCGTGGACTTCAGGAAGGTGTTCTTCTTCAGCCCGGTTTTCGTGGCGCCGACAATCTCGCCGTTCTCCACTTTCCACACGTCTTTATCGCCGTCGAAGTTCGTCAGGTCTTTGCCGTTGAAGAAGTCCTTGGCGTTGTCCGCGTCCGCCAGGATCGGCACTTGGGCGTTGTGTTTGAGGTACGCAATCAAGTGTTGAAGCTGGGCGGTGCTGAGGGGCTTGGTGAGGTCGTCCGGCATCATCGACAGGTCCGACGGCGTGCGCTTGTCGATGTCTTTCATCGAGATCGTGAGCGTTTCGTTGGCGGTCACGACGGTCAGGGTGGCCTTCGTTTCTTCCTTGATGATGCCGGTAATCACCCGGCCATCGGCGAGGTCAATCTTCGTGGCAGCGTACTCTTTCGGGATGATGGCCGAGGGGTCGAAGATGTTTTCGAGCAGGTAATTCAAGTCCGATCGGTTCGCGCCGGTAATCTCCGGACCGACCTTCCCGCCCACGCCGTACAGCGTGTGGCACTGGGCGCAGACCTTTGTATAGATCGCGCGGCCGGCACTGAGATCCGCTTTGGCGAGGACGGCGGGGGTGAGTTGTTTCGACCAATCGCCGATGAGCTTTTTGCGGTCGGCGGAGCTTTCGCGGACGACGCCCCAAACTTCCGCGATCTTCGCTGACAACGCACTGTCATTCAGGTTGCGGAGTTGGCGAACCGTCTCGGCGGGGATGTCGGTCGAGGGAAGTTGCTTGGCTTCCACCGCCGCAAGCAGTTGTTTCGCAAACGCGGCGCGTGACGAAAGGGTCGCAATCGCGTCCCGCTTCTCGGCAGCAGTGAATGCGGGGTACGAGTTCAGCAACACGCTTGGCGTGTTGACGTCATCAAACGATGCCAACGCGCGCACGGCGACGGACCGCATCGCCGGTTCGGTGAGGATTTTTTGCAGGACGGGCGGAAGCTGCTTGTCGCGGGCGTCCAGCAACGCCACCAGCGCGGCTTGCCGGGTCGCTTGCGCGGCTTTCGTGTCGGAGAGCGTTTTGCGGAGCGAATCAAACGCGGTCGCATCGCCGTAGGTGACTGCTAGAGCAAGCGAAGTATTACGGATAACGGCGGAATCACTCTGTTTCAACTTGGCGTAGACGTCCGCCCAACCCAACGGGGCTTTCGTCTGCCGTTTGCCCTTCACCGATTCTTGCAACCCGGACAGGTACGCGAGTTGGTGGTCGGTCGTTTTCGCTGTGGCTAATGCGGCTACGAGAACATCGGTTGCGGCAGGTGTTCCAATTGCCCCTACCCTGCGAGCCATGAACGGGAGCAAAGGGACTTTTGCGTTCGCTGCCAGTTTTAACGCGCGCGGTGGATTCCGCTCTGCCAACGGTTCGGCAGCGTACCAGTACAGGAGCAGCAGATTGTGATCGTTGACATCTTCAGCATGGGATGTCAGCGACTCCAATGCTTTCCAACGGAATTCGAGTGGTAGTTTTTGTAGCGCAATGGCCTGGTCACGCTGCAATTGCGGTGAACTGGGTGCAGGCGTAACACTGCTAAACGCAAACCCTTCCCACATCTTGGCAATTGCCGCTTTTGAAGGGTCATCTATCGCCAGAGTCGAATACCATCCTCTATCAAGGTACAGTCGATACGCCCACCCTTTCACGAGGTCGTGTTGCTCACGGTTCGCAACAATACCACCGAAAAACAGCGTATCCCAATTCATGATGCTCGCCGTCGTCCAGAGGGCATTCAGTCTTTGTTTGACGCCAGGGTGTTTCTCCACCATTGCACGAAGCACCCGTTCGGAGTCGAGATTGATCTTCCGTTCGCCGTACCGTTCCTGCAGTATCCGTCGTGCGTGTCGCACATACCAATCGTTCTCGTTCTGTAGCATTTCCACCAACTCATTATAACTGAGTTTTTGCAGGTCGAACGCGGGGACGGGTTTCGTGTCTTTGTGGCTGATTTTGTAGATGCGACCGTTGGTGCGGTCCCAGATTTCGGGTTCGTTGCGGTGGCAGATTTGCTTGTCGTACCAATCGCAGAAGTAGACGTTGCCGTCCGGCCCGGCCTTGATGGCGACCGGGATCGACCACTTGTCGTGGGTCAACAGGAAGTCCGGGTTGCGGTCCCCTTCGTAGCTGCTGCCCTTCGGCGTGACCACATCGACGTTGATGCGGTGGCCGTGCAGGTTGCCCATGAACAGCTTGCCGTGGTACTCCTTCGGCCACGTCCCACCCTGGTAGCACATCAACCCGCTATGGGCGTGGCCACCGCCGGCGCTGTCGCTCTTGCCGTTCCCACTGTGTGGATTCGCGCCGACATAGTGGCGGTGTTTGGCAATCGTCTTGATGTCGTCGTAGGTGTACGGGTTGAAGTGCGTCCCCGCTTGGCGATCGTAACGACCACCTTGGACAATGTGCCAAAGGTGCGGAATGACGCACGCTTCCGCGAAGAAATCGCCGTTGGCGTTGTAATCAAGGCCCCACGGGTTCGACGTGCCTTGGGCGAACACCTCAAACGTGTGCTGCGTCGGGTGGTAGCGCCAAATCCCGGCGTTGATCGGGGTGCGGTCCTGGTCCGGCGTCCCCGGCTTGCCGACGCGGGAGTGGGTGAACACGCCGTGGCAGCCGTAGAGCCAGCCGTCCGGCCCCCAGATGAAACTGTTGAGTGTTTCGTGGGTGTCCTGGTAGCCCCACCCGTCGAGCAGAATTTTCGGTTCGCCCGCTTTGTCCCCGTCGAGAATTGGAATGAACACGAGATACGGCGCCGCGCCAACCCACACGCCACCGAACCCGAGTTCAATTCCGGAGACGAGGTTTAAGCCCTCCATGAACACGGTCTTCTTGTCGAACTTGCCGTCGCCATCGGTGTCTTCCAAGATCAAGATTTTGTCGCCAAGCTTTTTATCGGCAATGACCGGGCCTGGGGTCGGGTTCCGCTTCGGGTACGTGTAGGCTTCGACCACCCACATCCGACCGCGATCATCGAAGCAGAACGCAATCGGCTGATGCACGTCGGGTTCGGCAGCAAACACGGAGACACTAAAGCCGTTCGGCACGGTCATCGCCTTGGCCGCATCTGCCGGTGATAGGCCAGCATGTTTATATTCATCGGGCGGAACGCCCACGGACGATCGTCCGTGGGCTTGTGGTTGTTCACTATGAAAGCGGAAGTCGTCGAAGTTGACGTGCCCCCAGTGGCCTGTGTGCCGATCGACGACGCGGATTTGAATCTCGCGGCCCTGGTGTTTGGCCAAGTCCACGCTGACCCGCTTTAGGTTTTCTTCTTCGACGCCGGACGCCCGGAAGAAAACGTCCTTGGTGGCAACGTCCACCAACTCCACGCAGGTTTCCTTAGGGTAGGCTCCGCCGCCTACGAGGAACGTAGCCCACGGGTGCGTGACTTTGAACGGCACGGAAGTTAACGTCCCTTGCGGCTTGTCGCCGTGTTTTTCGTACCCGCCGATCCAGTATTTGCCTTGATGGTCCGACTTGTTGTCGCTTCGCCGGGGGTGAACGGTGTCGCCCGGAATCGGCTGGTCGCGGAAGGCGTCCCCCTCCGCAACCCAATCCTTCAACGTGCCCGTTTCAAAATCCAAGTTGAGTGGTTTGCCGTCCGCACCCACCGGAAGCACACCAGCCGGCGGCATGGGGTCAACAACGAATAACAACAGGGAGAGGAGGAGCATCATGTTCGGTTCCCAACGAGGCATCACAACATCTGTGTCGTTTGTGATACCCCATCCGCAGGGCCGAAACAAGCAGATGCAGTATGTTTCAACTTTCCGTTGTTAACCCCGACCCGAGGCGGAACGCGGTGAACATGGCGAGGCCGAACCAGAGCAGGTCGTAGGGTCCGAAGCTTTCCGCAAAACCCTTGTTGCGGACTTCGGTTTTCAGATCGCTGATGAGACGTTCTCGCTCTTTACTCACATCCGCCGTCAGTTTTTGGCGGTCCGCTTCGGGAATATCAGTCCACCGTTTCTTGGCTTCTTTCCAAACGTCTTGTGGGTAGTCCATTTGCTTACTCGCTTTTTCCACAGTCATGCCGGGGGCGAAATTGACCCGTTGCTTCTTCGCCTGCCGTTCTTTCACGATGTCATCGGCCTTCGACATAATCATGTCCTGTTCGGACATGTGCAGGATTTCGTTCGCAATTTTAATGTCCGACACGATCAAGTGAACCGCGACGAACTTGCCTCCAATCAGCGACATAAATGCAATCGCCGCGGCGAGCAAGCCGTACTTGAAGCCGTGGGCTTCATCGACCAACAGCCGGACGCCCAGCCCCACCAACCCGCCGACGCCCCACGCCACGATGCCGACTTCGCGGTTCGTGGCGTACACAATCCCGGCCCAAATCCCGGCGCCGATCACACCGGCCACAACGCCACCGAGTGTTCCTCGAATCATCACGCTCATGAGCAACTCCTGCACGGGTTTACGAATCCTGCAGAGTAGCAGCGAGACTGAATAGTGACGAGACCGTCATACGAAAAATGCGAGAAGATCGTCTGGGGATAGATGCTACAAAACGCCACCGCCCAGGGTGATCCCTGGGCGGTGGCGGGCAAGTTATCGTGCGGGTTGGCGTGGCGACGAACCGCTCCCGAGGAGAGGAAGCGGTTCAGGGATGGACGAATTCTGCCAGCCAGTGTTTCGGTAACGTCGCGGCCATTGGTGCTTACGGTGGGGGGACACCAAACCAAAGGCCCGAAGCTTTGCGTCCCCGGCTTTCGCACGGGTTTGCCTTTGTCGGATCCTGCAACTTGCCACCGACGCCACAGCAAAAACCCGTGGCGTCGTTACGTAAGACTCTAACGGTTAGGCAAGCTCAGGGCCAGTGCGAAACTTCGCGGTTCGTCGGAATTTCGTGGCATGAGTGACAAGTTGACGACAAACCAGACACTTCCAGAAGAAGTTTGAACCCCGTTGCTCTGAGCTTGCGACCGTTTGGGGGCGGTGGTATAGCTGGCACCTGTTTTGGTGGAATGCTGGACTGACTTGCGGTGAACGGTTGTGGTGAAAGGGTTGCTGCTACTGGTGTTGGGGTTGCTGCCCGGCGAGGGGTTGGCTGTGGGTTCGCCACGATTGTTGCGTGGGGATGAACTGATTTATACAGGTGTCGTGGAAGAAGCGAGCGAGCGAGTCGGGAATCGGTTTCGCAAATGGCACGATCTGGAAGTGCGTCTGTTTGTAGTGGAAACGTACACCGGCTATGCGGACTGCGCGTTGATGACGCGGCTCCGGCCTCGGCCGGACCCCGTGGTTGGGGGTGCGGTCACCCAGGTCACCGGCGCGGACCGCGTTCGGGAACCCCACCCGGCTTCGATTCACATTGAACTGGTGCGCGTGGATGTCCGTGGGCGGGTGTTGGCCCTGAACCCGACTCCTGGCCCGCCGCCGATCCCCATCGGACCAGGGACGGATGCGAAACCCCTTGCTCCCCTGTCAATCGACACACCGCCCGATCTCGAAATTGGTCTATTCCTGCCGTTGCCGACCAAACCCGCGACGGTGGGCACAACGTGGGAAATGCCGGATCGCAATCGGCCCCCGGTGATCTGGACCGCGAAGGGGGAAGCACTTTGGAATGGCGGTCGGTGTGTTGAGGTGAATGCGGTTCAACAAACGGACGCTTGGGATCGTCCCGAAGTTTCGGTCACGGGTTGGAAACGCACGGACCGCATCTTGACGAACTCCTCCGATGGGTATGCCTGCACCGTGGAGCGGAAGATCGAAAAACGACAGGGCAACGCGGTCATCGGCTGGATCGAAGTGAAGTACGAATTGCAACCGTCTACCCGCTACACGGGTGCCCGGTATCTGGATGTCCGGCGTGAGGCGGAGATGGCCTATGCTCTCTCAACCGAGTTGCGGCCACTGTTGGTGAAGAAGACGGCGCCCGTCGAGTTCCAAGCCCGATTGGTGAGGATCGACGCCTTTCTGAAAGATCACCCGCAAGCCGGTTTTCGTGAGGCGGTCGAAGCGATGCGCCGCCGGTATGCGGCGGCGGCACGGGGGGACGCACCGCCGGTTTCATCCCTGCGTCAACCTGAACTCGCACGGACCGAGCCGCCACGGCTCGGTCAACCGGCGCCGGATTTCGTCGCCCCGTTTGTCAATGCCACAGGACAATTTCGTCTATCGGCGGTGCGAAATAAACCCGCCGTGTTGGTTTTCTACAAGCCCGATTCCGAAACCTCCGTTGCAACTCTTCACGTGGTTGAAGCACTGCACAAAAAGTTCCGCGAGCAAGCCACGATCACCGCACTCGCCATCGGCGCCGGTTCGGAAGAGGCGAACCGCCAGCGCGAAAACTTGAAACTGACAATCCCAATCCTGGATGGGACAGCGGTACGGTCAACGTATGCCGTGCAGACTTACCCGCGATTTTACGTGATTGATGCGACCGGAACGTTGACGTGGCAATTCGACGGGATCGGTGCGGAAACCGGGTTCTTGGTGAAGGAGCAATTGGAGAAGTTGTTACTGCGGTGACGTTACGCAGGAAGTCACCGGGGGAGTCGCTGCGTTCAACCCCAGGCTAATCGCTGGCATCCCTACCGGGATGCGTGATCCGGGAGGGTTCCCAGACCTGGGGTGTCGCTGTGCTCAACCCCAGGCTAATCGCTGTCATCCCTTCGGGATAAAAAACGGCCCGTGGCATCCCATCGGTTGTCAACGTTGCCAAACATCCCGGTAGGG
>JANLRE010000302.1:0-2507 GCA_031368205.1 Fimbriiglobus sp.
TGTGGAGGTTCCAATTGATTCCACACTTCCATTGCTGATTCCAAATATCGGATGTGAGCAGTGACTAGTTTTAAAACTCAGCCGCTGATTCAATATAAACTACGATCAAATCCCAAGATCTTTTATCGACGCACGTCGCAGGCAATCCACAAAATAGTAGATGTCAAATCGTCGAATCGAACGACGCGATTTACGCCGCAGTCGGTTCCACTAGCATCCTTTCCCTGAACTCGTCACAATAGCCCCATGCTGACACGACTGCGTTCCTTGCGGCTACGATTGATTGGCGAGCGTGGCACCTTCGGGTGGCGATGGTTGCTGCGTGGGGTGGCGTTGGTGGTGGTGGGTTATTTGCTGACGGAATCGTTGCGGGTGTTTGTCGGGTTGAACAACCACGCGGTGGTTGCGGGGCGGTTCTATCGGTGCGGCCAGCCGTCGCCGACGGACTTGGCGCGGATGATTGAGCGACACCAGATTCGCACGGTGGTGAACCTGCGGGGCACGCAACAGAAGTTAGCCGACCCGCGGAATGCGTGGTTTCGCAATGAAGCGATCGTGACCCATGACGCGAACGTCTCGCAGGAAGACATCACGCTGTCCGCGTACTTGTTGCCCCCGCCGGCGGAGATCCGGCGGCTGGTCGAAGTGCTGGATCGTTCGGAACAACCGATTCTGTTTCACTGCAAGCAAGGCGCCGACCGCACCGGGTTGGCGGCGGCACTTGTGCGGTTGCTGCACACGGACGACACGCTTGCGGAAGCACGGCGTGAACTGTGGCCGGTCTACGGGCACTTTGCGCTGAGCCGGACCGTGGCGATGGATCAGTTTTTGGATCGGTATAAATCGTGGCTGACCGGACGCGGCGAACCGCATTCGGCGGACCGGCTCCGGCACTGGGTGAACCACGTTTACACACCGGGGCCGGCATCGTCCAAACTCGAATGGCTTGACGCGGTGCCGATGACCGTGGCAGCGGACAAGCCGTTTGCGTTGCGGTTACGGGCGACCAATACTTCGACGGAACCGTGGCAGTTTGAACCCGGCAATCACGCGGCGATGCACTTACTTTACAAGGTGTCGTCCGGCCTCAACGCGACGGAGTTTCGTGGTCAAGCCGGGCTGTTGCGTAAGACGGTCGCCGTGGGGGAATCCATTGAATTCACGCTCGCGGTGCCACCGCTCAATACCCCCGGTCAGTTCACGGTCGTTGCGGAGTTGATCGACGCCCGAGGGTGCGGGGTGACGATACGATCGAGTTCGTTCGTGAAGTTCGGCGATCAGGCCGCGATGGCTCTTGTATTTGTGAAGTAGAAACAGTTTCGGTCCCGTGGTTCGCAGAATGGAGTCTGCGATGACGTTAATTTCCGTCGTCATTCCGGTCAAGGATGAGCGCGCCAACCTCCGTCCCCTCGTGACGCGAATTCGTGCTGCGCTAGTCGAACAGCCGGCGTGGGAAATCGTGTTCGTCGATGACGGCAGCGTTGACGGCACCGCACAGGAACTCGGGCAACTCGCCGCCGAAGAGGGCCGCGTCAAGGTGGTCCGGTTGCGGCGCAACTTCGGCCAATCGGCGGCGATGCAAGCGGGGTTCGACCACGCTATCGGCGATGTGGTCGTGACGATGGACGGCGACTTGCAAAACGACCCTGCCGACATCCCCGCGATGCTGGCGAAGCTTGAGGAGGGGTACGATGTTGTGCTGGGCCAACGACTACATCGGCAGGACAAACTCATCCTTCGCAAACTTCCGAGTTGGTGCGCGAACTGGATCATCCGCAAGGTGACCGGGGTGCCGTTCAAGGACTTCGGGTGTACGCTCCGGGTGATGCGCCGGGACGTGGTCGATGGGCTGTCACTGTACGGCGAAATGCACCGCTTCATTACTGCGTTTGCGGTCCAACAGGGCGCCAAAGTCACGCAAGTCCCGGTCACGCACCACCCGCGTGCCGCCGGCCAATCGAAGTACAACCTCACCCGAACCGTGCGCGTCATGCTCGATCTGATTACCGTGAAGTTCCTCGCCAGCTACCAAACCCGCCCGATGCACCTGTTCGGCCTCGCCGGGTTGCTGATGTTGGCCCTCGGGTTCGTCAGCCTCGGCGTGGCCGGTGTAATGAAGTTCACCACCGGCCCCGGCATGACGGCGAACCCCCTGTTCCTGATCGGCGTGATGTTGGAATTGATGGGGGTGCAGTTTTTGTCACTCGGATTAATGGGCGAGGTGATGACCCGCATCTACTTCGAGAGCCAAGGCAAGCCGTCGTACCGCGTCCGCGAAACGTACAACCTCGGCCCGCAAGCCGAAGTGCTGCAATACCGCCTCCCCGCCGCCCGCCAAGCGACAAACCATCACGCGGGGTGAGTGACCTTTTTACACTTCAAACTCGCTGCGTGGCAAACCGGACTGGCGTATGATCGACCGAAGTGTCCCGGTCCGCAATTCATTGTGTTCTGGAACCGGAACCGTCGTGGTGCCATCAGCCGTCACCCGTTGCATGACCATGTGG
>JANLRE010000305.1:0-2896 GCA_031368205.1 Fimbriiglobus sp.
GCGTGTCTGCAAGAGCGAAATGCTGTTCTTGGAAACTCTGAATTGATTTGTCTTCATTCGTCTGATTCGTGCTATTCGTGGTGAATCCGAGGGAAATGCCCATGCCCAACAGCACCCTACTCCCGCACCTTGCGCCCCACGCCACGCGACCGGCGTTGCCGACACACCGTGTTGCGGACCAGGCCGCCGTGTTCCGTTGGTTGCGAATGCGGTTGGTCCGCAACGGCCTGCGGGTGGCGATGGAGTCTAGCAAGATCAAGCTGTTCACGATGATCTCGACCAGTTTCATCGTCGCGGCGTTCGTGTTCGGCATCAGTTGGTACGGCCTGCACGAGATGTTTGCGCTCAAGGTTCCGGCCAAAGGGTTGATCGTTGGCGGGTTGTTCGACCTGATGTTCTTCACGCTTGGCGTGATGTTGATTTTCAGCACCGGAATCATTCTGTACGCCAGCTTGTTCACCGCGCCGGAAGCCCGCTTCTTGTTGTCCACGCCGGCACGGGCCGACCACATTTTTACCACGAAGTTCCAAGCGGCGGTGGCGTTTAGCTCGTGGGCGTTCCTGATTCTTGGGATGCCGATCCTGGTGGCGTATGGCATCGTCGCCGGGGTGCCGTGGTATTTTTACCCGCTATTGCCGCTGTACCTACTCGGGTTCGTGCTGTTGCCGGGTTCAATCTCAGCGCTCATCTGCTTGCTGCTGGTCCGCTACTTGCCACGCAACCGCAAGCAAGGGTTGGTCGTGATCGGGGTGCTATTGGTCGCCGTGATGGGCTTTTGGCTTTTCAAGATCGGCGCTGCGGCGCGCACGTCAATCAAGACGCAAAAGAAGAACGAAGTCGAAGGCTTGATCGGCCAGTTCGCCATCGTGCAACACCCGCTGACGCCTAGCCACTGGATGACCAACGGCATCTTGGCCGCCGCGCGTGGCGAAACACGCCACGCCCTGATGCCGCTGGCACTGCTTTGGAGCAACGGCTTGGTGGCCTTCCTGATCGCTGCGGTGACGGCGCGGCGGGTCTATCGAACGGCGTTCGATCGGGTGACCGGCGGGGGAACCAACGCGCGGGTTTACCGTGCCAACTTGCTCGATCGCATCATGGAATTGCTGGTCTTTTACCTCGACAAGCCGACGCGGATTCTGATCGTCAAAGACTTCCGCACCTTCCGCCGCGACCCGACGCAATGGGTACTGCTCGCCATCTTCGGCGGGTTATTACTAATTAGCGCGACCAACCTGCGGCAGTTTTACAAGAACGATTTGCAGGCGCCGGACAAGTTCGTCATCAGCCTCGTGAACGTCGCGGCCACTTCGGTGTTGATGTGCGCGGCACTCAGCCGGTTCATTTTCCCAATGATTAGCCTGGAAGGGCGCAAGTTCTGGATTCTCGGATTGCTGCCGATCAAGCGCGAGCAAATCCTGCGAGGCAAGTTCGTCTTCGCCGCCACCGGCTCCGTCATCGGCGCTGAAACGCTCATTCTGGTCAGTGACATTTTGCTCGGGATGCCGTTCGACGCCGTCGGCATTCACGCCCTGACGGTGGCCGTGGTCGCCATCGGCCTCAGCGGGTTGAACGTCGGCCTTGGGGCATACATGCCGAACTTCCGCGAGACCGACCCGTCGAAGATTGTGGTCGGATTCGGCGGCACCGTGAACATGGTCATCGGCCTGATGTTCCTGGTCAGTGTCGTCGCAGTGATGGCCGGCCCGATCCACGCCGCCGGCCTAGCCAAAGGCTTCGGCGTCCAAGCCGAACTCCCCTGGTGGGCCTACACCGGCGTCCCAATCGGCATCCTCTTCGGCACCCTCGCCGTCGTGCTACCCATGCGCGCCGGGGCGAAAGCGCTTCGGGAGACGGAGTTTTAGAAGCGGTATCCCAATCAGCCTGACGCACGCGGGCCGGTGCTGAGTATCGCGTTGATGAGCAGGTAGACTTCGCTGCACGGATTTTGGTCTTCGGGTTTCTCCGCTGGCCTCCGAAGTTTTTTGGCTCGCCGACACGCATCGTGGACATGGGGAACCACGTCGTGAAAGTCACAACTGCCCTTGTCATACTTCGGGAGGTACTTTTTGGTTTTGAGCGAACTGATGACTTCATCGCACTTGATCGTGGGAGTGTCGTTCTCCTCGAAGTGAAGCAACACCCAGTATTCAAAGCACATCGTCGAGACTGCAAGCTTCACATCCTTCGCTGTTGCCCGCGTTCTCGCGTTGGTGATCTTGTTGCCATAGTCCCCATCAATTACGCACCAGACTTCGTCATATCTGGTGATGTAACTATCGGCATCTTGCTGCTTCTTTTGTTTGTTTGCTTTCTCTGCTTGGTTCTTGATTTGAATCGCTCGATTAACAACTTGGATCGGTTGCGAATTGCCGTCGCTTCCAACGACTCTGATAGATGTCGCCGAGAGTTTGAAGTGTCTCCTAAGTGCTAAAAAGTAGCTTGGGGCTGACTTCGCATCCTCGCAAACAATTAAGAATCGCTTCTTCAAATCCCGAACACCCTGCTTCCGTTTTTGCTGTTCGATGATCGAAGCAGTCGCTTTCGATATCGGTTGTTTGTCGGGGCTCCTCTTACTCATAACTTGAGCATCTCCACCAATGGAATGGCGCCGTACAGCCCAGACAAGTATCGCTTGCGAATGTTATGAACCGAACGAGCATCATCTTTGAATTCCACGAGGCCATACAACTCGGATGCACCGGAAGCATTCTTTTCTATCAGATAAACTTGATCCCTCCGGAGTGCGGGCGGCAATCCATCCTGACCCTCAAGCAAACCCGTGTCATGCGTCGTGAATATCAGTTGCGACTGAACACTAGTCGGGGCGTCGTTGACAGCCCGAATGAGTCGATCTAGCAATCGTGGATGTAGGCTTGCACTCAGTTCATCGGCG
>JANLRE010000338.1:0-3649 GCA_031368205.1 Fimbriiglobus sp.
TCGACCGCTCATTCCAATGATTGCTAGCCAAACAAACGGTCCCTTCCAGCGTTCCCAGGGCATGGCCCTGGGCTGACAGAACGTCCCCTTCAGGGCCGAAATCCTGTCGATCATCAAGTGCCAGAAAAATTTGCCAGACGCCCGAGAAATCGATCAAGTCTGTTTGCCACGACCGATGGCGTAGTACGTGAAGCCGTGAGTTGCCATCGCTTTTTCGTCGTAGATGTTACGACCGTCGAAGATGACCGGCGACTTGAGTAACCGCTTCATCACTTCAAAATCGGGGTTCCGGAACTCTTGCCATTCGGTCACGATTGCCAACCCGTCGGCGCCTTCGAGCGCGCCGTAGGGGCGGTCACAGTAGGTAATTTTATCACCGTAGATGGCGCGGACGTTTTCCATCGCTTCGGAATCATGAACCCGAACGTGCGCACTTTTGGCGAGCAGGGCGTCAATGAGCACGAGGGCGGGGGCTTCGCGGATGTCGTCGGTGCGGGGCTTGAACGCCAGACCCCAAATCGCCAGCGTTTTGCCGGCCAGTCCGTCGCCGAAATAGTGTTCCACTTTCTGGAAAAGCACTTGTTTTTGGGCTTCATTGACGTCGTCCACGGACTGCATCATCTTAAGCGACTGGCCCACTTTTCGGCCCATCCCGATGATCGCGCGGATGTCCTTCGGGAAGCACGACCCGCCGTAACCGGGGCCGGGGAACAGGAACTGAAACCCGATCCGTTGATCGTGGCCAATGCCGCGCCGGACATCGTTGATGTCCGCCCCGAGGCGGTCGCACAGGTTCGCCATCTCGTTGATGAAGCTAATTTTAGTCGCCAGCATGGCGTTCGCGGTGTACTTGGTCATCTCCGACGATTCGGGTGACATCGCAATGAAGGGCCGTTCAGTGCGCAGGAACGGCGCGTAGAGTTCGCGTAACACTTCCGCAACCGCAGGATGCCGAACCCCGACGACAATGCGATCGGGCTTCATGAAGTCTTCGATCGCCGCGCCTTCTTTGAGGAACTCCGGGTTGCTAGCGGCATCAATGTGGGCGCACCCGTTCTCGGCGAGAATCTCGGCGACGCGGGCGTTGGTGCCGACCGGGACCGTACTCTTGACGACCACCACGCGCGACCCTGGCGCACCCGGCGGTAATGTTTTGAGTGCGTTAGCAATCGCCTTCGAGACTGCCCATACGGCACTCAAGTCGGCATCCCCGTCGTCCGATTGCGGCGTCCCCACGGCGATGAATGTCAGTCTCGCTTGCTGAACGGCGGTCACCAAATCGGTCGTGAACGAAAGCCGCGCTTCCTTACTGTTGCGTTGGACCAGTTCGAGCAAACCCGGTTCGTAGATCGGCAACTTCCCAGAATTCAGTGTCTCGATTTTCTTGACGTTGTTGTCCACGCACACAACGTCGTTACCACTCTCCGCTAGGCAGGTTCCGGTCACCAACCCCACGTAGCCCGTTCCGATGACTGCAACTTTCACGGCAAACACCCCAAGGTTGTCGAATGTCAAATCACGTTTTTGCGGCTTCGGCTCGCCAGTAGTCTAGAACGTCTTTCAGAGTTTGCTCGATCGGATAAACAGGTTGCCAGCCGGTGGTCGCGCAGAGTTTTGTCGGGTTCGCTCGGGTGATTGTGGTATCAGCCCGGCGACCGGGTTCAATCGTTTGTCGAACTTCGACGGTCACACTGGCCATGCGAAGCAGTTGATTCAGAATGTGCTGAATTTGCCACGTTTTGCCACGACCCGCGTTGTAGACTTCGCCCGCGTTGCCGTGGTCCATGAGTAACCGAAATGCCGTCACAATGTCGCGGATGTCCGTGAGGTCGCGGTGGGAACTGAGGTCACCTGTCTCCATGATGGCGGGCTGTTTGCCCGCTTCGATGTTCGCAATTTGGCGGGCGAAATTGGCCACGGCGTATTCGGCGGATTGGCGTGGACCGATCTGGTTGAACAGCCGAACCCGGATAATGTCGAGGCCGTGACTGCGGGTGTACTGGTAGCTCAATAAATCTGCTGCGGCTTTACTGGAAGCGTATGGGCTGGCCGGTTTCAGAATCGCCGATTCATCCACGGCATGGTCCGAAACTTCGGGGTCACCGTAGACAAGTCCGGTGGAAACAAACACGATCCTGGGCCGAACTTCCGTCCGGGCAATCGCGTCGTAAAGCGATCGGGTGGCGGCCAGGTTGTCCCGCCAACATAGGTCGGGTTCCCGGAACGATTTACCCGTATTCGCGTACCCCGCCAGATGGAAAACCCAATCGGGGCAAACACGCCGAATGAGCTGTTCACAGGCTGCACCGTCGTTCAAGTCCGTGGCCTGAAGTTCGGCTTTTCCATCAAGTTGTGACAAGTTCGACGGCCACACGGAATGTCGGCTGATGCCGACAATCGTGTGGCCGGGTTCCATTAGCAAATGCTCCGTGAGGTGGCCGCCCACGAAGCCCGTGATGCCGGTAATCAGAATGCGCATCAGATGCCTCAAATGCCGCGTGGCTGTGCGCTCGTTGTCACAGTTTTCGACAGGCGTTCCATGTCGGCATCGACCATCATTTTGACGAGTTGCGGGAAGGTGACATCGGGCGACCAGCCCAGTTGCCGCTTGGCCTTTGCCGGACTGCCTATCAACAGATCGACTTCGGCGGGGCGAACGAACGCGGGGTCGATCACGACATACTTTTGCCACTCCAACCCGACCGCGTTGAACGCATGTTCCACCAGCGATTGCACGGTGTGCGTTTCGCCAGTTGAAATGACGTAGTCGTCGGGGGTGTCTTGTTGCAGCATCAACCACATCGCCCGGACGTAGTCGCCGGCGAAGCCCCAATCCCGCTTGGCGTCGAGGTTGCCGAGGCGAATTTCTGTCGCCAATCCGAGCTTGATGCGGGCGACGCCGTCGGTCACTTTCCGTGTCACGAATTCCCGCCCGCGACGGGGGCTTTCGTGGTTGAACAAAATCCCGCTGACGCAGTACATGTTGTAGCTTTCGCGGTAGTTGATCGTGATCCAGTGGCCGTACAACTTCGCCACGCCGTAGGGGCTACGCGGGTAAAACGGCGTGTCTTCAGTTTGTGGCACCGCTTGCACTTTGCCGTACATTTCGCTCGACGACGCTTGGTAGAAGCGGATGTTTTTCGGGTTGAGTAACCGAATCGCTTCTAACACTCGCGTCACGCCCATTGCGGTGAACTCGCCAGTCAAAACGGGCTGCTTCCAACTCGTAGGGACGAAACTTTGGGCGGCGAGGTTGTAAACTTCGCACGGGTTCGACGCCTTAATCACGTCGATAATCGACAGTTGATCGAGCAAATCCGCTTGGTGAAGGTGAATCTTCTCCGTCAGGTGTGCGATCCGTTCAAAACTTTCGGTACTCGAACGACGAACGATCCCGTGAACTTCGTAGCCCTTCTCCAGCAGAAGCTCCGCCAGATAACTACCGTCTTGCCCGGTGATCCCGGTGATTAAAGCACTCTTCATGTTTACAACCCAGCAGGAATCGAACACCCAACCCAGTGCCGCATCACTTACCGAATCTCGGCAGGAATGTCAACTTTATAGTGGTGCATCACCAGGATGCCAGCCAGCGTCTTTAAGCGGTTTCAAATTCTTGTAGGTCGGGTCGAGTTTCGAGGCCCGACATTGC
>JANLRE010000045.1:0-2380 GCA_031368205.1 Fimbriiglobus sp.
CACCGCCCAACGCCAGAATCTTCTTGGCTCGTGTTGCGATGGCCCGGTCGGGGTGGTTCGACAAACTCGTCTTCTGGTCCAGGGCCAACATATCAAACCGCGCGGTACCCGCTTCGACCGCGTCGAGGAACGCTTTCGCCGAGGCCGGTCGCCCCAACACGAGCCGCAAGGCTGCTGGTCTCGCACTCGGAGGCAAGTCTTTTAACTTCGCTACGACCGTCGCCCCGATCGACTTCGCGTTCGATCCACTCAGTACTTCCAGAATGCCGGCCGCCAGTTGTGGCGACGTTTGATTCGTGATTGTGCCAAACAATGACGCGGCAGTCGCATCGTCGTCGTTCCGCAATTCCACCACTTGCTTCGCGGCATCGAGGCGGTCGGATTCTTTGGCTTTCTCGTTCAATACCGTGGCGAGCAAACCCTTCGATAGCTCCGCGAGTTGGGCGTCCAGCCCCTTCATGCCCCAGGTGCTGGCGAGTTTCAAGAGCTTGCCACGAGATGCGCCGGGGATTTTACCCAGCACCTCGGCCAGCTTCTTTTCATTCTCCAGCGTCACTTCGAGAGTTTTTCCACTTGGCCAACCGCGCGTGACTCCGGTCACGATTGCATTTGTTGCGGCGCCTTGATCGGTGACTTGGACCAACACATCGCAAATTGTCGCCGGGGCGTTGGCGGCAAACGTCGCCGCGATCCGTTCGAGGGCGATCACCATAGACGGCGACCAAGCACCCTTGTGCGTTCGCAGTGCCAGCAGCACCTTCTCGCCGTGCGCCGCTGCCGCGATGGTGACACCGTCCGCCAGCGTTTTGTCGGTGAGCGTGTTCAACGCAATCAGTTGTTTGCTGAGCGCCGTCCCGACGGCGTCCGAAGTCGGTTGGTCGGCCAACGCCAACAGCGCCGCGAGCCGCACAGATTCATCCGGATCGTTCAGCAGATTCGCCTCCAGGATGGCCGCGACACCGGCTGCACCCTTCGGCAAGGTTTGGGCGTACACCCGCCGCACCGAGGCTGCTGGCGACTTGCCTTGCGAAGCATTCACTTGGCCGGTTGGGGCGAGTGCGGTCAGAATCCAACTCGCGTGAACTGCGGCGGGCTGGGCGACCAACTTTTGCAGACTCCCGACCACATCCGGATTGTTCCGTTCGACTAACAACCGCTGCGCGTGGGTTCGCCACAGCATGTTGGGGTTGTTGAGGGCTTCGACGAGTTGTTCGGGTTTAGCCTTCGACAGGTCGGGTAACTTTTCCGGCTTGGCCTTGGTGTAGACGACGCGGTAGATGCGACCGTGCTTTTTGTCCCGCAGTGGTGTCTCGTAGGCGTTGCCTTTGCCGTTCTCAAAGCCCTTCGGCACGGGGTTATGTTGAACGATGAAGTTGTACCAGTCGAGCACCCACATGTTGCCGTCGGGGCCGACCTGGGCATCAATCGGCGCCGCCCATTCGTCCTGAGCCGCCACGAGGTTCCAGCCGTAACGGGCGACGAAGTCGGCGCCACTCGGTTGCAAGTTGAAGGTTGCGGTGAGGTGGCCGGTCGGGTCGGAGACGAACGCGGTCTTGTTCCAGTATTCCGGCGGGTAGGTGCGGGCCGTGTAAATCGCGCAGTTGGCGGCGGAGGTGAACCCGCCGTGCCAGTCCACCTGCCGGACCTTGTCCGTCACCGGGTGAAAGCGGTTGTCGAGCGCGATCAACGGCAACACGCCGGCCGTCAGGCCCCGGACCTTTTCGTAGTAACGGTTCGGGATCGGCAGGTGAACCAGCACGCACCCGTTGGCCGTCGAGCCGAACATTTGCCCGTCCTCGTTGAACGCGAAGCCCCACGTGTTGTTCGACGTGGAGCGCAGGAACTCCAGCTTGGTGACTTGCAACGGACCGTTACCGGGCGTGTTGGCGTCGCCGGCTTCCACCTTGAAGCGGTAGTAGCCTTGCTTGAAGTTCAACCGCTCCCCGTTGACGGTGCCGTTGAACCCCGCGTACCCGACGCTGCCATAGTACCAGTTGTCGAAGCCGTACCGCAGGTTGCTCGGCCCGGCGTGCGTGTCGTTGGTCGCCCAGCCGGTCATCAGGATTTGCTTCACATCCGCCTTGCCGTCGCCGTCGGTGTCCTTCAGAAACAGCGTGTGCGGGGCTTGGTGGATCATCACGCCACCATGAGCGCAGATGATGCTCGTCGGGATGCTGAGCTTGTCCGCGAACACGGTAAATTTGTCCGCCTTGCCGTCGCCGTCGGTGTCTTCGAGGATCACGATCTTGTCGCGGCCTTCGCCCGGTTTTTGCAGTTCGTTCGGGTAATCGGTCGTCACCGTGACCCACAGCCGCCCGCGTTCATCCCAGGTCATCGCCATCGGCTTGCCACCCTGGAAGTCGGCGTCCGATGCGAACAG
>JANLRE010000453.1:0-4742 GCA_031368205.1 Fimbriiglobus sp.
ACATGGACTTCAAGATCGCGGGCACCCAGAACGGCATCACCGGCATTCAACTCGACATCAAACTCGACGGCATCACGGACGAAATTATTCGCGCCGCCCTCGAACAAGCCCGCATCGCCCGCCGGGAAATTCTGCGCAACATGCTGCTGACCCTGCGGGCACCACGCAAGGCCATTAGTGATCGCGCCCCACGCCTGTTGCAAGTGAAGATCAACCCCGAGAAGATCGGGTTGCTCATCGGGCCGGGCGGCAAGATGATCCGCGCGATTCAAGACGAAACCGGCGCGAAGCTCGACGTGTCCGACGACGGCACGGTGAACATCGCCCACAGCGAATCCGCCGGGGCCGAAGAAGCGAAACGCCGGATCGAAGTGCTGTGCCAAGAGATCAAAGTGGGCAACGAGTACGAAGGCAAGGTGACCTCGATCAAGGAGTTCGGCGCGTTCGTGGAGATCACCCCTGGCCGCGACGGGTTGTGCCACATTAGCGAACTCGACTACGCCTACGTGGGCCGCGTCGATGACGTGGTGAAAGTCGGCGACCGCATCAAGGTGAAAGTGATCGGCATCGACGACCAGGACCGCGTGAAGCTGTCCCGCAAAGCCCTGTTACCACCACCCGCCGAAGGCGAAATCCCCGCCGGCCCACCCCCTCGCAGTGACGACGACCGCGGCCCCCGCCGCGACGACCGCGGCCCTCGCCGCGACGACCGTGGCCCACGACGCGACGACCGTGGCCCACGACGCGACTAAATCGAAACGCCCCGAGGGAAGCACTGGTGCTTCCCTCGGGGCGCGTTGTTGTTATGCGAACGACTCATGATAAATTACCAACAGGTCCTGTGTCGCTCTGGGGTGTCGATCTATGGCGGCCCGTCGAAATGCACCTCCACCGATACTGGCACCCGTTGGCCGCAAGCGAATCGCGTTCGGTTGGTACGGCGGCAAGTTCAGCCATCTCGACTGGTTACTTCCCCTTCTCCCTGAGTGTCATCACTACTGTGAACCTTTTGCAGGTTCGGCAGCAGTGTTACTGAATCGCCAGCCCGCTCCGATTGAGACCTATAACGACTTAGATGGTGAGGTCGCTAATTTCTTTCGGGTACTCCGCGACCATAAAGAGACGTTGACCGAGAAGATTGGCCTGACACCCTTCAGCCGCGAAGAATTCGGGCTGGCCTGTGAATATGACGCCAGCATCGAACCCATTGAACGTGCTCGACGGTTTTATGTCCGGGCCAGACAAGTCCGCACGGGGTTGGCTCAAACCGCCAGTCTCGGTCGCTGGGCCAATTGCAAAAACACCAGCCGTGCCGGAATGAGTGGCGTGGTGAGCCGGTGGCTCGGCGGCGTGGAAGCTCTGCCGGAAATTGCCGAGCGACTCTTACGAGTGCAGATCGAAAATCGGCCAGCGTTGGATGTCATTCGGCTGTATGACGAAGTCACCACACTCTTCTACTGCGACCCGCCGTATGTGCATGACAGTCGGCGAGACAACCATGCCTACAGTCACGAAATGACGGACCTTCAACATCGTGATTTGGCGAAAGTGTTGAACCAAGTTTCCGGGCTGGTCGCCATTAGCAATTACGACTGTCCACTCATGCGTGAACTCTATCCGGCACCAAAATGGCGCAAGCAGGAGTCGCCCTCAAAAACAATCCATTCGACGAAAGACAAACGGGTTGAGGTGCTGTGGACGAATTTCGATCTCACTTCAACATCAGCTCGGCTCACGGGAGACCTATTCGATGACTCCGAGTGAGCGGCTGGAACAGCTTTTGGCAGATGCCGTTTGCAGCCCTGCCGAACGAAAAATCCAGTCGATCGAGAACCGTTCGCGGCTGGAGAGAGTGTGCCAATCTCAAAGTAACCGGGCGTGTATTCGACTGCTCATGGCTTGTCTTCTTGCCAAGCTCGATCGACCCGAAACGGATCCTCGAAAGCCCTATACCGAAATCGGGACACCGGACGCCTTTTCCGGACGGAGTTACGACGAGCAATACCTGTCACGTTTTGTTCAAATCCATCGTTTGCCATGCAACTCAACCACGGCCTTTCTGACACCTGCACTTCGTAATATCGGTCGGCCACTGTCACCCGATTTGGAACTGATCGGCAAGCCCCGTCAACTCTATGGAGACACACTCCAACTGCTCAACGAAGTCGCAGAAGGACGGGAATCCGCGAAAGAAGTGCTGACCGACGCGATGCGGATTTTATTGCAGATGCGTGATGATCGGCTTGCTCGTCTCGCCCAACTTCAAGCCGAGCTTCAAACAGGTGTGGATGCACTACCACTATCCGCTGAGGCAATTGTCACACTCATCCGTCAACATTTGGATTGTAAGCACTCCAGTCGGTTGCCGGTGCTAGTGATTGCCGCCGCATACCAAGCCGTTTCGGACAAGCTCAACGAGCGATTTTTACCGCTTCAAAGTCACAACGCCGCCGACGAACAGACCGGCTCTGTTGGCGATGTCGAGATTACAGTCGTGAATCAGGACCGGGTTTGCACTGTTTACGAGATGAAGCAAAAGAGGGTCACACGTGATGATTTGGATCGTGCGATTCAGAAGTTGGCCGTCAGCGAACACCGCGTAGACAATTATATCTTTATCACGACCGACGTTATTGATCCAGTGATTGCGGATGCTGCCACAAAACTCTACGAATCCACGGGTGGAACTGAGGTCGTCGTGTTAGATTGCCTCGGATTTGTGCGGCACTTTCTCCATCTGTTTCACCGTCGCCGCGTTGAGTTTCTGGATGCCTATCAATCATTGTTGCTCGAACAACCCGATAGTGCAGTTGGGTTGCCGCTGAAAGAGGCGTTCTTAACACTCCGTGCTGCTGCAATCTCGGACGGCTGATCTCGTGACAAGATTCAATAAAGCAGGGACTGCAACCGCCCGGTCGTAGTTCCTGCCTATGTCAACATCGCCCGGTTACGCGCCGCCGGCTTCGAGTAGGATCGCTTGCAGGATCTCGCCGGTGGCGTCATCTTGAATGATGGCGACGACCTTCAAACCTTTCATCGCCACGAGGCGACTTAGGCCACCAGGAAAGGGTCGTTTGGCGTCGTACTCGTCGAGGTAGTTATTCAGATCGGCCTGTAGCGCTTTGACACTTTGGGTGAGTGTGTACTTGCCGTCTTTCAAATCCTTAACACAGATTCCTTTGCCGGTGCCGAGCAACGAACGGGCCACGTGATGGTGAAAGCGAATGCCGTTCAAACCAACGTGTCGAACGGTGTCCTCGACCACGATCAACCGTAACTTCACGCTATCCGTTAGGCCAATTGTGCCAGTCGTATCGACAGCGACCGTCACGGACAACTTGTCATCGAACCGCTTCATGTCGCCGGTCAGCTTGATGTCGATCGACTCTTCGAGGGTGCTATTAAGAATACTGCCATATTGTTTAAATAGCTTTTCCGCGCCTTCTAAACCTTTAATGTTTGGTGTTGGACGCGGCATCCCGTTAAACAATGATGAATACACGTCACGCCTGAAACCACGGACCAATTGACCATAATAGTCATTGCGGTCAATCGAGTCCGTGTTGGTGAGCGGGTCCGGGCCTTCAATGTGCAAGTGGTACTGAATCAGAACAACATCACGTGGTTTGTAGGACTTCAGTAGGCCGTGAAACGCCACTTCAGAGTCCCGGCAATAGTGGCTTTGGGCACCGACGAATTGCTCCATCACCGCCACTCGGTTTGCCGATTTAGCGGTTCGACCGACGTAGGGACTTGGCGTGAACGGCAGTTCGTTGGCTAGGTACTCGGCGTCAATTGTGTCATCGAGTTTAGCGATTTCGGTCTCGGTCCGTTTCAGCAAGTCTGTCTGACCAGCTAGTTTTTGCACCTTGGCAAGGACTCTGTGCGCCTCCATCCGTTTCTCCGCGCCCATGTTCGGGACGAGTACAGCGCGTTCGGCGTAGGGCATGGCGATGTCGGCGAAGCCATTTTGCCACACGATCTCCGAGGCGAGTGCGGCGAGACAGGACTGCTCATACCGCGCGCCGAACTTCTTGTTGTCATCGTCCACCATCTTGGCCCACCCCGCGACTTCTTGAGGCGTGGCGTGGATATCGACCGCCCGCATGAGGAGGACTTCCGCCGCGAGGATCGAGTAGGGGTTGTCGATGATTTTCACGGCTTCCCTGTAAGCGGCGTCTGTTTTGATGGTTAATTGCTGTAAGCTGTCTTTGCAATCGTGAAGCAATTTCGCTCTTTTTACCTTGTCTGGTTCCGCCTCCGCTTTGCGGCGAGTATCCGTCCAAGCTTGTTCGTGTAGACTCAGTTCTTCTAAGACCGGCGGAACTTTCACCACAAATCGGGTGTCCTGTTCTTCGATTCTTTCGAGTCGAATCTTTTCCAAAATCGCAGACGAGACGCGATCATTCTTCTCGGCAAAGTTACCGTAGATTCTTTTCGGGTTCTTCGGGTCGAGCGTGCCTTCAAACGACAAGTCTTGGGACTCTTTCTTCATTCGGAAGCGGATCGCAGTGCCGACGATTTCGACATTGGTGAACGTGAGTGGCGTGGAGATGTCATTAGCGTCGGCAACATAACTGAGGGTCGGCTTACCGTTTTTTGACTCGAATTTCATCGCACCCATGTACCGATAATGTGTACACGAATAGCCGCACTGAATCAGCCATGTGCCATCGGCAATCGGCTTTTCTTGTGCGTTAGTCGTCGGCATCGTCAGGATCAGGAGGACCGCGATAGCAAAA
>JANLRE010000487.1:0-9204 GCA_031368205.1 Fimbriiglobus sp.
CCCACGGACGATCGTCCGTGGGCTTTTCAGCCAGGTTCACGGTCCCTGCAACGGCCAGTGTCCCGGCGTCACAGCGGACATCGGCTTGGTCGATTTGCAACTCGTTGTTGGCGTAAGTCAGCTTGCACGGCGACACGGCCAGTGACTGCATCTTCACCCGGTCCGCACCGAACAGCGGTCCGGCCACGTCGAGGTTCACCACCGTGGCGGTGCCGTCAATCGTCAGCTTCGATTTGTCCGGCGACGCACCATCAAGGGTCGCGGTCACGTCACTGGTCAGTTGCCCCGCAACGGTGGTGTCCGGCACAAACCGGCGGATCAGTGGTTCAAGGTTGCCGAGGGCCAAGCGGTCGGATTTGATCTTGGCAGTGGTACTGGTGCCGACCGACAACTCGGCGTTCAGTGTGCCCGGAGCCACGGCATCGGGCGTGGTCACAGCGGCGATGACGGTAATCGGTTCGGTCCGCGAACTCGGCATCGTGATGGTGGCTTCAGGCAGTTCGAGGACACTCTCACTGGTATGCCCCGCTTCGGTCAGGTTCACACGGCCTTGCACGACGTGCAGGACAATGCCGGTCCGGGCTGGCTTCACCGGCGAGCCGTCGTCCTTCAGGAAGTTGGCGATGACCTGTTCGATGTTGGTCGTGCCGGGTTCGCAAATCAGATTCACGACCGGCTGTTCAATCGTCACCAAGCCCACGTCGGCGTGGTCGAGGGCCAGTGCTAGCAACGATTTGGACGTGCTGATCTTCGCAACTTGGATCGCAGGCTTGCCGTTGGCGTCCGTCACCGTGACCGCGTGGATTTCCACAGGCGAGAACCACCCCAACGACAGTTCCCCGACCTCAACGGTCCCGTTCAACCCGTCGGTCGCCATCGCAAGAACCGATTGCTTCAAACTCGTCGTCGCAACGATCGCCGGTGCGAACCACACCAGCGTTGCCAGCAACACCAGGACGAAGCCGCAGCCGATGAGGAAGTTCCGGAATCGGTGCCGAGACCGGGGAGCTTCGAGAAGAACATCTGGCATGGTTGAATACCTAAACGGGATGAAACGCCCACGGACGATCGTCCGTGGGCTTTCGGCTTCCTCACCCAAACCCGACCCCTGTTAGCTAGAAAATTTACAGCGAAAGGGGGGGTGGGAGGCGTTTCTTCCAACAAGACCGGGTAGTAGGGGTGAGGGATAGGGAGTAGGGGTGAGGAGTAGGGGTGAGAAGTATGGGTGAGAAGTAGGGGTGAGCAAAGCCGGGTTTTTCTGCTCACCCCTACTCCCTATCCCTCACCCCTACTCCTCACCCCTTTCCACTCGCCACTTTTCTTCCGGAATCCATTTGACACCGTGTCGAGAGTCCGAGTAAGCTACATACTCGATAACCCACCCCGGAAGATACGCCGATTTTCTCCTGCCTCGGTAACACACCCATGCGACTGTGTTTCTGGCTGATCTTGGGCTTTGTTTTGGTCACGTTGCCGTGCGATGCGGAGGAACTGCCTGCGGACTGGGCGTTCAAACCCGTGGCCCGTCCCGTTACGCCGACCGCTGGCAATGCTGTTGACGCGATCATCACCAACTCGTTGAAAAAGCACGAGTTACGGTACGCACCCGAAGCCGAGAAGCGGATGTTGCTTCGCCGGGTGACGTTCGACTTGACCGGGCTACCGCCCACGCCGAAAGAGATTGCGGCCTTCGAGCAAGATTCGTCACGGGACGCTTACAGTCAGGTTGTGGATCGGTTGCTCAGTTCACCGCGATTCGGCGAACGAGCCGCCCTCTTCTGGCTCGATGTCGTGCGTTACGCCGAATCCGATGGCTTCAAGTCCGATGACGCCCGCCCCCATGCGTGGCGATACCGCGATTACGTGATTCAATCGTTCAACGCCGACAAACCGTATGACCGCTTCCTCAGCGAACAACTCGCCGGGGATGAACTGTTCCCGAACAACAGCGAAGCCCTGATCGCAACCGGGTTCTTGCGTCACGCCCCTTACGAATACAACGCCGTCAATTTAGAGCAACGGCGTCAAGACTTGTTGAACGACATCACGGATACGACATCCAGCACGTTCTTGGGGTTAACGCTCGGCTGTGCGAAGTGTCACGACCACAAAACCGACCCGGTCACCCAGGAAGATTATTACCGGCTGCAATCGTTCTTCGCCGGGTATTCGATCGTCGATCAACCGCTACTCACCGCCGAGCAACGGGCCGAATTGGAGCGACGTAAAACTGATTGGGAACTGAAGACCGAAGAGTTACGGCTAGAAATGGCGGAACTCGAGAAGCCGTTTCGGGAAGCCGGTCGAGCCAAAGAACGGTCCCGGTTCCCCGAAGAGTACGCCCGCCTGATCGACATTTCCTACGAGAAGCGAACGCCGTTCGAGAAGCAAATCGGCTACATGATCGACAAGCAAATGGCCGCCGAACGCCGGTTCAATTCGTCGCAAATGAAGGGGACGGTGAAGGAAAAGTGGGACGGCATGTCCAAGCGGATGGCGGAGTTTGCCAAAGAAATCCCGCCCGAACCGCCGACCGCCATGACGATGACTGATCTCGGCCCGGTCCCGGCACCGACGCGATTGCTGAAACGGGGCAACGTCAACAAGCCCGGCGAAGAGATGACGCCTGGGTTCTTGTCCGCCATCGACGACCGTGATGCGGACGTGACCGCCACCGCTTCGACGACTGGTCGCCGCAGTGCCTTGGCCAAATGGATTGCGTCTACTGATAACCCGTTGACGGCCCGTGTTGCCGTCAACCGAATCTGGCAACAACTCTTTGGCCGTGGCATCGTGGCGACACCCGGCGACTTCGGCGTGACGGGCGAGAAGCCAACGCACCCCGAGTTACTTGATTGGTTGGCCGCCGAACTGATGGCCAAGAAATGGTCGATGAAAGCGATCTACCGTCAGGTTGCGACAAGTGCCGCTTACAAGCAGACCAGCATCGCCGACCACGGCTTGAAAGCCGACCCGGATAACAAGCTGCTCTGGCGAATGCCCCGCAAGCGGCTCGACGGCGAAGCGGTCCGAGACGCCATGCTCGCGGTCAGCGGGCAACTCAATTTCAAAGCCGGCGGCCCGAGTGTTTACCCGGACTTGCCGGAAGAGCTTCGCAAGTCGGCGACGAACTGGAAGCCGTCCGAAGACCCGGCGGACCGCAACCGTCGCAGCATCTACGTTGCGGTCAAACGCAACCTCCGCTATCCGCTGTTCGCCTTGTTCGACAGCCCGGACCGCAACGAAGTCTGTGCCCGCCGCTTCGTGACGACCACCGCACCGCAAGCGTTAACGCTGTTGAACGACGGCAGCATCTTGGCCAATGCGAAACAACTCGCCACCAAGATCACGAAGGATAGCGGCGAAGACCACGAGGCCATCATCGAGCAGCTTTTCTTGAAGGCACTCGGGCGAACCCCCGACACGGAAGAACAAACTGCCGCGAGCAACTTTTTGGACCGCCACAAGGGGCCTGAGGCCGATGCGGTCGCGGACTTAAGCCACAGCATTCTAAATCTCAACGAGTTCCTGTACATCGACTGATTCCGGGGCTAGCCGCCTAATTTTTGCGGGATTTGCAGGTCGTGGTCGAGGCTTTGCGAGGCCCGACATCAGAGCGTGAAGTGTCGTGTAACTATCGTTGATCCGTGGCGGTCGAGTGTCGGGCCTCGTCGCAAAGCCTCCTCGACCACGACCTACAAGACCCTTGACTTTGGGCACACTATGCTTCCTCACGTTCCGAGTTTTAACTCCCGTCGAGACTTCCTGCGGCTCGCGGGCAGTGGCTTCGGTGCATTGGCACTGGCAGCGTTGGACGCCCAAGCTGAAGCGTCGAGTCCGTTCGCCGTGAAGCCGCAGCATTTTCCGGCAAAGGCGAAGTCGGTCATCTTCTTGTTCATGGAAGGCGGCCCGTCGCACCTCGACTTGTTCGACCACAAACCCGAGTTGAACAAGCGGGCCGGGCAACCCCTCCCTGCCAGCTTCGGCAAAGTCCTGACGCCGATGGGCACGGGCGGCAACAAGTTGCTAGCCTCGAAACGCAAGTGGGACCGGCACGGGAAATCGGGCCTGGAAATCAGCGACTGGATGCCGCACACCGCGAAACTCGCCGACGAGTTGTGCGTGATGAGGGCGTGCTGGGCGGACGGGTTGAATCACGTGGGATCCGTGTGCCAAATGAACACGGGTTCGACGCTCGCGGGTCGGCCCTGCTTGGGTTCGTGGGCACTGTACGGGCTGGGCACGCCCAATCAGAACCTACCCGGCTTCGTGGTCATGACCGATGCCGCCGCTGACGTGGCGGGCGGTGCCCGCAACTGGGGCACGGGTTACATGCCGGCGACCTACCAAGGCACGCACTTCCGCAGCGGTGCCGATCCGATTCTCAGCCTCGCCACGCCGAAAGAAGTCGGTGTCGATCGGCAACGGGACAAGCTCGGACTCATCGCCAAGCTCAATGATATTCACCGTCGCCCCCGTTCCGGCGACACCGAACTCGACGCTCGACAGGCCGCCTACGAACTCGCCTACCGAATGCAGGCCACTGCACCGGAAGCGGTCGATCTGTCGAAGGAAGACGAGAAGACCAAAGAGATGTACGGCATCAATCGCAAGGAAACAGCAGAGTTCGGGCACCGCTGTTTGTTGGCTCGCCGAATGGTGGAACGTGGCGTCCGGTTCGTGCAAGTTTATTGCGGTGCCGGCAGTGCCTGGGATGCCCACGCCGACATTGAGGGCAACCACTCGAAGCTGTGCGCCCGTGCCGACCAACCCACTGCCGCATTACTAATGGATTTGAAACAACGTGGCTTGCTCGATTCCACGCTCGTCATCTGGGGCGGCGAATTCGGTCGCACGCCGATGACCGAAGGCGTGAACGGCCGCGACCACAACCCGTATGGCTTCAGCATGGTGCTAGCGGGCGGAGGCGTGAAAGGCGGCATGACCTACGGCACGACGGATGAGTTCGGCTTACGCGGCGTCGATGGGAAAGTGCATGTGCATGACCTCCACGCCACGATTTTGCACCTGATGGGCCTGGACCACGAAAAGCTCACGTTCCTCCACAACGGCCGCAACGAACGGCTCACGGATGTCGCAGGGAACGTGGTGAAAGAAATCATGAGCTGATCTGTTGTTTGATCGGCCACCCATTCAAACACGAAATCGGAACAATCGGGCGTCACGTCGCGTTTCCGACTTGCACTGCACAAATACTTCGATTACGTTCAAGAACGTGTTTCACATCGGTGAAGGCACTGCACGGAGCCTGTCTATGCGTCAGTCCTCAATGAAGCGACAACGTCGGTGGATTGGATTAGGGTCGGTGGCATTTCTTTCGATCGCGGTTTATTGGCTCTTCTTCTCAGCCGGGATGCCGGTGCTGTGGGGACCAAGCGCGAGCGCCAAAGACATTGCCGCCGGTCGGGAATTGTTTGAACACGAATGGACGCCCAACGATCCCCTCGCCCACGGCGATGGACTCGGTCCGGTGTTCAACGCGAAATCCTGTGTCGCCTGCCACTTCCAAGGTGGCGTCGGCGGCGGTGGCGAGGTTATGCACAACGCAATGGGGTTTGAAGTGCGACCCGGTCGCGGTAGCACCGAGGCGATGAGCGGCTCGATTCACAACTTCAGTATCAACCCCGCCGAAAAAGAAACCCTCGCGATGGTGCGAAAACGGTTCCCGGTGCGTCGGGGTCGAACGACCACGACGACGGTAGCAATGGAAAACTGTCCGCCGTCGCAATCCCAGACTGTGATCCCCGATTTCGATCCGGTGCGGACCCAGACGGTCCAGACCACGGCACTGTTCGGCGTGGGATGGATCGACCGGATCTCCGAAAAAGCGATCGTGCAGAATTTCCGCAATCGGTCGTTCACCGCTGTCACGAAAGAAATGAGCCTGAACTTTAACACGGTCCCTGTTGGACGTGTTCACACACTAGCTGATGGTCGGGTCGGCAAGTTTGGCTGGAAAGGCCAAACCGCCACGCTTGAAGAATTTGTCGCCACGGCTTGTTCAAACGAAATCGGCCTTGGCACACCGACGGTTGCTCAATCGAAGCCGTTGTCATCGCCGAACGCCCCTGATGTCGCACCGGACCTGGATAAGAAACAGTTCCGCGCCTTGATGGCGTTCGTGGATACTTTGCCAAGACCGATCGAGGACACACTATCTGCTGCTGCGAAGCATGGCAAAGAACTGTTCGCAAAAATTGGCTGTGCGACCTGTCACGTTCAAGACATCGGTGGCGTGAAAGGTGTCTACAGCGACTTCTTGCTCTACACGCTAGATGACCCCACCCCGCCCGGCGGCGGCGGTGGTCCAGGCGGCGGATACGGCCCTCCGCCCCCCGTGGAACGGCCACTGCCTGAAGAGGACGTTCGACCAGAAGAATGGAAAACGCAACCGCTCTGGGGCGTTGCTGATTCCGCACCGTATTTCCATGATGGCGCTGCCACGACTTTGCAAGACGCGATTCTTCGCCACAAGGGCGATGCGAAAATCGTAAGCCAAGCGTACACGGCCCTGAGTCCCGCCGATCAATCAGCGGTCATCAGCTTCTTGAACACGCTTAAAGCCCCACCGGATGCGACGCCAGTCCGTGACATGGCTGTAACGAAGTTGGTGAAGAAGAAATAGTGTTGTTTCAAGCTTGAAATGCAGGGCGTTGGGTGTTCCCAACGCCCTGTTTTATTTCCTTGTCAACAGGGACCAATAGAACGCTTCAAACCGGATTCGCATCGCACCACGGCTGTATTCCGCTTCTACTTTCGCAAGGGCCGCACGGCCCAACTGTTGTGACAACGCCTTGTCAGTGATGACACGCTCGATGGCATTCGCCAAAGCAATGACATCCTTAGGTGGCACGATCAAACCATGCCGGCCATCAACAATCAGCTTCGTATTTGCACCGACATCGGTGGCCACAATTGCTCGGCCTGCGGCCATGTATTCCAACAGCGCGTTCGACATCCCCTCGGAATGCGACGGCAACACCGCCACATCAACGGACCGCAAAAACGCCGGAACGTCCGAAACGGAACCGCGAAGAATAAAGCGATCTCCGAGACGTAACTCGGCGTGCAATTGCTCCAGTGCGGGATGCTCTTCACCATCGCCGACGACTTCAAACATCACATTTGGAATACGGTCACTTACCTGACGAGCGGCCCGCATGAAGCCGTCGATGTTCTTGACCGCTCGCAAGTTGGCCACACACCCGACCCGAACAACGGAACCCCGCGAACAGGGTGCCGGAAAGTTGGCGAATCGTTCCAGATCAACGCCGTTCTCGATGACTGCGACCTGATTTGGTGACAACCGATCGTTCTGAATCAGTGCATCGCGGCCACTTGTTGAGTTAGTCAGCGTGACATCGACCAGTGGTTGAATCAGCCGATTGAGCAGCCGATGCTTTCGCGTTAACCAGTAGCCCAGGTTGTTCCGCACACGAACCACCTTCTTCACACCCGCCAACTTAGCGATCGGCACGCCGAAGTACGCGGAGTCCATGAAGTAAAGCTGCACGATGTCTGGACGTTGTTCACGCCAAAAGTTTTGCAGTCGCCACGCGACTTGCAGCGTTGAATGTCGGAGTAGATGACGTAGTCCTAGACGCAAGAAGGGGCAGTTGCTCGGTTCCAACGATCGTGACAACGGGTTGTCACCGTCGAGAATCACCAGTGACGGCGACACTCGTTTGCGATCGAGTTCGCGGATTAACGCGAGAAGTTGCGTCTCCGTTCCCGCCCGACTCAGGTTGTCAATCACGAAGCTCACGCGAATCGGTTCATCGGCTGTTCGCTGGGATGGCGATAGCATCGGGTGTCGTTGCGTCTCGACTAACATGTCAGACTGCCCTCGCCACGGCACGCGGGATCATCTTCTCGAATAGCTCGATGTATGCGCGGCTCTGGGCTTCAAACGTGAACAGATCGTGCATCCGCTGCCGCCCCGCTTCACCCATGATTCGACGCCGTTCGCTGTCCCACAAGAGTTGCGTCATTCGTGTTGCGAGTGCAGCGGCGTTGCCGGGCGGGACCAGGTAACCACTGTGTCCGTTCGCCACGACTTCCGGCACACCACCGACATCGGTGGCGACAATCGGAACGCCCGCCGAGCTCGCTTCCAACAGCACGTTTGGTAACCCTTCGCTGAACGAGGACAAAACGACGAGGTCCGCGTGGGGCAAATAGGAATCGAGTTGCTTCGTAAATCCCGGCATCCGGAATCGGTCACCGATGCCAAGTTCGCGGATGCGTTCTTCCAGTTTCCGCCGCTCATCCCCTTCCCCGAACAGCACGAACCCGGCACCGGGGTCGTCCCGTAAAACGCTCGCGGCGGCTTCGATCAGGACATCAAAACCCTTTTCCGGACTGAGTCGCCCAGCCGTGACGACGATGCGTGACACCGCACTGTCACTCGGGAAGCAGGCATGCAACTTCTCGCGGAAACTCGGGTCCACGTCGGTGAAGGCGTTCAGTCGGGCACTATTAGGAATCACGCTCATTTTCTGCGGTTCCACACCACACAACCGCACTTTCGCCGCTTGCCCTTCGGACACACACACCACGTGGTCCATGTACTTCAGGTGCCACTGATCGAGTGCGGTATACACCCGGACTTTCCAGTTTTCCCACGTCCAACCGCGTGACACGCTCACAACCGGCACGCCACCACGTCGGGCCGCGATGCGACCAATTATGTTCGCTTTATAGCCGTGACAGACAAGGACATCCGCAAACTCATCCCGAAGGAAAGCAGTTAATTCCCGAGTTGCGGCACGAAGGTGAGGCGTGTCATGCTGCAACGCTTTGGCATCGAAGCCAGCATCCCGCACAACCTGCAAGAACTCCTCGCACCGACCGCCTTCACGAAAGCTCAGAAACGTCGTGTGATATTCGGGCGGGAGCGATTCCGCCAGCCCCAGCATTTGCCGCTCGGGGCCACCAAAAAACGTACTGGCCGTGAGATGAACGATACGCATACGCAAGCCCGTCCGTGGGCCGGAGGTAGTTGATATCGGTCCGTGTCCTGAGTCTAGCTCGAAACAATCCTGCGTGTCGAGATCAACTTTTCGGCACGGTGAGCCACTTCTGCTCCTTGGCTGAGGCCAAGATCGTGTCGAGGATGTGCTGCGTTTCGAGGGCGTCGCGGAAGGTGGGGCCTGCGGGCTTGCCGGTTTCGAGGCCCTGAAT
>JANLRE010000489.1:0-2195 GCA_031368205.1 Fimbriiglobus sp.
GTTCTTCAGGTTGAACACCATGCGGCCCTTGTCCAGCAACCGCATGACGATGCCTTCGCCGTGAACCATCGGGATGATTGACACCCGCACGTCGATTTCGCGGCCCTGCACCCGCATCTTAATGCGACCGTCTTGCGGCAGACGTTTCTCGGCAATGTTCAACCGGGCCATGATCTTCAACCGGCTGACGATCGCGGCCTGAAAGCGGTTGATCTCGGGCGGGAGCTTTTGTTCTTGGAGCAAACCGTCGATCCGGTAGCGGATTTTGAGCGTGTGTTCTTCGTGTTCGATGTGAATGTCCGACGCCCGTTCGTTGGCCGCTTCCACGAGAATCTGATTCACCAACCGCACCACGGAGGCTTCCTGCGCCTGCTTCGCCATCTCGCTATCGTCAGCTTCGATGTCTTCCAGCAGTTCGAGTTCGTCTTTTCCTTGTTGTTCCTCAGCCAACGCCGCAACCGTATCGCCGCCGACACCGAAGTGTTGTTTTAACAGCCGGGAAATCTCACGCGGGCTGCCGAGAACCGGGTGAATGTGCAACCCGGTGATCGTGGCGAGTTCGTCGATGGCGTAGGCGTCGTAGGGGTCGCCGGTGGCCACGGTCAGCGTGCCGTTGATCCGGCTGATCGGCATCAGGTTGCGACGATGCACGAGCTTTTGTGGCACGCCGGTCAGGGCATCTTCTTCAATGGTGGCGCGGGTGAGATCGACGAACGACAGCCCGAACTCTTCGGACAGGGTGTCGAACAGCGGTTCTTCTTTGATGAAGCCCTTTTCCAACAGCACGAAGTGTGGCGGCTTTTGCGGCGCGGAAGCGATCGCCACTTCGGCCCGGTTGCGGTCGGTTTCCGGTATCAAACCGCGACGGATCAGCGAATCAAGGAGCATCATGGTGGAACGCGCTTGTGGCGAAGTCGGGGCAGGTGGCAGGCTCTCTCATTTTTCATTGTAAACTGCGGGGGATGAGAAAATACTGAGTTATTCACAAAGATTGCGGGCAGACGCGGAATGGCTAGCAATCGGTTCGATCGTGCGTGGCAATCGGGTTGTGCCGGTCTTGAATGCGCTGGAGTGCCCACCGTGACGCCTCCGCGATGACGGGGTCCGAGTCCTGAGATGCTTGTTTTAAGGCTGGAATCGCGGTTTTATCGCCGGTGTTGCCCAACACGACAGCTGCATTCCGCAACAACCCGGTTCGCCGGGTTCGGCTGATGGAAGTCTTCTCGAACCGCTTCAGGAATTGGCGTTTCGTCAGCGAAAGTATTTCGATCGGGTTCAGCGAAATCAGCGCGGGGTCGGTCGGAAACGCCGGATTTTCGTTCGGTGAATCGCGGTTCCACGGGCAAACATCCTGGCACACGTCGCAGCCAAACAACCAATCGCCGACACCTTCGCGGAGTTCAAGTGGGATCGCGCCCCGCAGCTCGATCGTCAGGTAACTGATGCACTTTCGCGCATCCAACACGCCCGGTTCCGGAAACGCCTGGGTGGGGCAAGCGTCCAAACAAGCGGTACACGTGCCGCAATGCGATGCCATGTGCGGCGCGTCCGGTTGCAACTCCAGTGACGTGAGAAACGCGGCGATTATGAAGAAGCTGCCCCGATGTTTATTGATGAGCATCGTGTTCTTGCCGAACCACCCCAACCCGGCGCGGCGGGCAAAATCGCGTTCCAGAAGCGGGGCGGAATCAGTCGCGCCGTGCGACACACTCCCCGGCACTTCGACAGCCAACCAATCCCGCATCGCGTTCAGCTTCTTCCACAAGAACGGGTGGTAGTCCCGATGCTGCGCGTACTTCGCCACCCCGCCAGAATTCTCCCCACCGTACTCCATCCCCAACATCACCACGCTGCGCACCTCCTCCAACACCGCCGCCGGGTGGCGCCGATTCTCCCGATGTTCCTGCAAGTAATCCATCTCCCCCGCGTAGCCCCGATCCAACCAATCACAAAACCGCCCAAACCCATCCGCCTCGGTCGCCGGCGCAATCCCCACCGACGAAAACCCGTGGGCCTTCGCTTCCGCCTTAATGCGATCTTCAATCGGGATGGTCATGGGTGCTGCCGATCAGAATGCTGTTGCAGTCAGCATACGAGGGGCACAAGGTTGCAAATGCCGAATGGTTGAGCGGAAGGTGAGATTTTGTTAGCCCGAAGCGCGTGTTTTGAAGTTGCCTCTATATCTATTGTGCCTA
>JANLRE010000490.1:0-2316 GCA_031368205.1 Fimbriiglobus sp.
CGCAAATTACCAAGACGGCTCAATTGTGTAAAGTTACTATCTCATCACGAATATTGGAGCCAGGATGCAGTCAATTTATGTCCGGAAATAACACGTCTGGTTTTGAGGTGATATTCGTAATGTTTCGAGAGCCGAACTGAATTCTGTCTGGGAAATTACAATCTGACATACATGCTGTATGATTCTCAAGGTGCTGTTTTTAGAAATCTGCCAAAATGCCTTTTCTATTGGGATTGTAACGGTTACAAAATCTACGACGGCTAAATGATTTTGAGGTTACAGGAAGAACTGAGATTATACCACTATTCAGTTGACAGATGAATTGCTCAGTTCAGACTGAATCTAGGCGCACGTGCGGCCCTACACCCAGCTACTAGGATGAGGTTGACGATGACCACGTCTATTCCAAATAGTCCGAAACGAACGAATGGCGAGAAACCACAACGACGAATCGATGGCAAGGCTGGGATGTCGCCGACGCAACTCGCCAAACTGACCGTAGCACAATTGGAAGAGCGGGATGTGCCGGCCACCACGTTCACGGGCACGGTGTTTCTCGACACGAATGCCAACGGCACTTTCGATAGTGTTGCCGCCGCACTGAACAATGTGGGATCGGGAACGACGACCCTGACCACCGAAACGGGATGGTCGGGGTTAACCCAACCCTGGGATCCGGTGGCTTCACGGGTGCCGGTGACCGTCCGTGCGTTCGACATCAGCAACATCCTTCAAGGCCAGACAACCACCAATCTCGACGGAACCTACACCCTGGCTGTGACGACGGGTGGAAGTTACCGGCTCGAATTTAGCAACCTACCGAATGGAATTTCGTTCGGGCCTTCCGGCCAGCAAACAGGTACGGCGGTGCAGTTGGCTGCCGTGGTGACGAACGGGAACACGGGTGGCGTTAACCTCGGGCTACTGCGCGCCGAAGACATCACGCTTGATAACCCGATTCTGGCGACTTCAACCTATGTGTTCGGTGCGTTCGACACTCCGCAAACCGCGAACTTGCCAACAGTTGAAAGCTTCCCGTACAACTCGGGCGCCTCGATCACCAACCCCGTGACTGGCACCGGCAACGGAACCGCAGGCGCTTATACCAGCCCCGATCAACACACGATCCAGATTCCCCATTCCCAAGTCGGAGCCACTTGGGGCTTAGCCTATAATCGGCAAACAAATCAGATTTATATGGCGGCTTTCACAAAGGGGCATAGCGGCTACGGTCCCGGTGGACCGGGTGCGATTTACGCGGCTGCAACGACACCGACCAGTCCGAGTACGACGGTCACGACCGCGACACAATTGCTCGACCTGGAAGCACTCGTGCCCGGTTCGACCGGCGGCAACTATCGAACCCAAGCCGCGTTCACACTGCCCGCGAACACGGGTGGCTTGAATCCGTATGTACGAGACGGACTTTACCTTGACGCCAACGGCAATCAAGTGGGTTGGGATGCCGTCGGTAAAACGGGCCTGGGTGGTCTGGATGCCGATCCTACGGGCCGGTACTTGTTCACCGTTGCGCTCGGCGACCGCAAGCTCTACGTCATTGACACGCAGAACCCATCGGCGGCACCGACGGCGGTCGATCTCCCGGTGCCGAACGACGTACTGACAGGCGTGACCGGCACACTGACTCGTGGACGACTGGGTGATTTGCGCCCGTTCGCGGTGCAGTATTACCGGGGATCAATTTACGTTGGTGCTGTCAACAGTGCGGAATCGACCATTACGATTGCGAACCCGACCGGCGATCAGACGCGGTTGCGGGCTTATGTTTTCCAGTTCAAGCTCAACACGAATGCAAACGGATCACCAACAGGGACGGGGCAATTTGTTGACTTGAACGGCATCGCCACTGCCACGGATCCGGTGCTGAATATCCCGTTGAACTACAACCGCGGGTACGTTCAGCCTGGGATAGCGAACGGTGCAGACACGTTTGCGCCGGTTTCGGCGAACTGGTTACCGTGGACCCCGGTGTACAAAAACTTGACCAATCCTGCCGGGCCGATCAACAACATCGGAATCTACCCCCAACCGGAGATAACGGGACTCGCGTTCGACTCCGATGGAAACATCACGATCGGGTTGCGGGACCGGGCCGGCGATCAATTCGGCGTCCAAACACCGTCCGATGTTACGGACACGTCCAAACTTTACACGGGTATCACCGGCGGCGACACACTCCGCGCCTTCATCGACCAAAAGACAACGGGTCCAACCGTCACGTCCCGGTGGACCTTGGAGTCCAACGGCACTGGTCCGGGTGGCACGCCGGCATCGGTTGCGGGCGTGGGGAACGGG
>JANLRE010000530.1:0-8959 GCA_031368205.1 Fimbriiglobus sp.
CGTGGAGACGTTTGGTCAGTCCGCCAACGGCAAGTTCGTAAATGGTCGCAGAAGATTGAACTTCCTTTGCAATGTGCCTCTTCTCAATCGAACTGAGCGCAAAGTAAAAGGGGTGGCGTGCGACAGCCTCGAAAAACGCCACACGATGGTCTGGCTTGATGGAGGAGAATTTGAATTCAAACGACGGAGAGACACGCAGGACAGCACTGCGAATCCTTGCGATTTCATCGGTACATGCGACGACTTGGTCAATGCGTTCAAACCAGACCGCTGCTAAACGAAAGTGGGGAGAACATTTCTCCCCAACTCCACTGTCGCCGGATTCGTCAATAAACGTGGGCATCGTTTCGATATTGTACAGACCCCACTCTGCCTTTACTCGCTGCTTCACTTTGGGTATTACGCCCGAATCGGGGGGATCGTAGGAGGCGGGTTTGGTCCGGTGGCTCGCGCTGATTTTGATGTTGGTGATGGCGAATAGGGCGTTCGCTCAGGACGACCTTCCGCCTCGGCGACCGATTGCGCCGGACCCACTTTTTGATTTCAGTGATCCGAACGATGACCCGCAGCCGCGTCGTTGGCCGCAACCGTATGCGCTAACACGCAACGATGACCGGGCGCCACGATACCGGGCTTGGTGGTACCCGGAACGGCCGGTGAGAGGGCAACCGACGACGCTCGGGTTCGTGCGCCAAGAACTGGATGTGCCGTTCCCGATTCTTCTCGAAGACCGCGACATCCTGGCCGGGTCGTTTCAAATCAAGAACATGCTGTTTCAAACACAAGCGGTGTTGCCGGACTCAGGGTTGCTGGACACAGAGCGGCGGTTCCCGTCGAACCTGTGGGACATTAACATCGGCGTGGCTTACATCCACCGATTCGATAACGGCTGGTCCGCCGGTATCATCCCCCGGTTTGGTTCGCCGAGCGATAAGCCGTTCAACAGCCTGCGCGAAATGAGTATCAGTGCCATCGGGTTCGTCCGGGTGCCTGCCGCGTATGAGGGGGACTTTTGGAACTTCTCCCTGTTCTACCAGCCCAACGGCCAAGTCCCGTTCCCGCTGCCGGGCATCTCGTATGACTGGAACCCGGACGAAGACTTGAAAATGAGCATCGGCATCCCGTTCAGCATCATGTGGCGGCCGGCCCTGGATTGGCGGGTCGATTTTAGCTACCGGCCGCTGACGCAAATCACCTCGCGGGTGTCGTGGGAAGCGCGGCCCGGCTTTCGCATTTACGGCGGCTTCGATTGGGACAGCGAAGGCTATTTTCTAACCGGACGCCCCGAACGCCGCGATCGGTTCTTCGTGCAAGAAAAGCGAATCATCGGCGGCGTGCGGTTCGACATCGCGGAGCGTCTATCACTCGATCTCAGCGGTGGTTATGCGTTCGACCGCAGCTTCGGTGCCGGTCGCAACCCCCTGCATTACAAGTACGATCGCGTCGATGTTGCCAGCGGCGGGTTCCTGTCCGCGTGGCTGCTGATCCCGTTTTGATGATCCGGTTTTCTTCCCGCGCAGTGTCTCGGTTGTATGCCCGATCAGAATCACGGTTAGTACCTTAACGAAGTCCGACACTGACGGGGGAATCTGGCCATGACGACCGATGCGAAACTTTTGGGGCTGCGTGACAAGGTCTTTGCGGGCGGGCGGCTTTCGTTCGACGAAGGCGTTTATCTCGATCAGCACGCCGACTTGTTCACCCTCGGCGAGATGGCCAACTTTGTCCGGGAGAAGAAGAGCGGGCACGTCACGTACTACAACGTCAACCAGCACCTCAACCCGACGAACGTGTGCGTGTATCGGTGCAATTTCTGTGCGTTCCGCGCGGACTTGAAGTCCACCAAGGGCTACGTGATGTCCGACGAGCAAATCCTGGAGCGGGCACAGGACGCGACATCGAAGGGGGCGACGGAGTTGCACATCGTCGGCGGGTTGCACCACCACAAGCCGTTCGAGTGGTACAAGCACATCCTGGAAATCATCCACGACGACTACCCGGATTTACACCTGAAGGCGTGGACGGCGGTCGAGTGGGATTGGTTTCAGCGGATGACCAAGCGGCCCATTCACGACTTGATTCAAGAGATGATCGACGCGGGGTTGGGCAGCTTGCCCGGTGGCGGGGCGGAGATTTTCGACCCGGTCGTGCGGGTACAACTGTGCGAACACAAGGCCGACGGCACGGAGTGGCTCAAGATTCACCGCGCCGCCCACGAACTCGGCCTACGGTCCAACGCGACGATGCTTTACGGCCACATCGAGACCGCCGAACACCGCATGGATCACCTGTTGAAACTGCGGTCGTTGCAAGACGACACCGGCGGGTTCCAGACGTTCATTCCGCTGGCGTTTCACCCGGATAACACCAAGCTCTCGCACATCCCGAAGCCGTCCGGCATGATGGACCTGCGCACGATGGCGATTAGCCGCATCATGCTCGACAACTTCCCGCACGTCAAAGCGTACTGGATTATGTTGACGATGAAGATCGCACAAATCGCCCAGAGCTACGGCGCCGACGACATCGACGGCACCGTAGTCCACGAGAAGATTTACCACGAAGCCGGCAGCGATTCGCCACAAGAATTGACCGTCACCGAACTCCGCAACCTGATCCTCGAAGCCGGCCGCACCCCAATTGAACGCGACACCCTGTACCACGAAGTCATCCGCGAACCCGGCACAAAATGGAAGACCGGCCGGAAGCTGGCGCTGGTGTAACAATTCTTGTAGGTCGCGGTCGAGGCTTTGCGAGGCCCGACAGGGGGAGTGTGAAGGGAAAGTTTCAGCCGCTTATTCGGTGACAACCTCATGTCGGGCCTCGCAAAGCCTCGACCACGACCTACAAGACGCCTTAGCCGGATTTCGACTTCAGCCGCAGCAGCGATTCTTGCACGAGGTCTTTCGTAGCTTGGAGCAATCGCGTTAGCTCGACGATGTCGAGTGGTGGTTGGCCGGCCCGTAGCCCTTTCTCGACGCGGCAGTAGGTTTTGTGCTGGCCGATCAACCGCATTACGTCGGTGAGCGAATCCAGCACTAGCGCAAGGTTGCCGGCGTCGTGGCCCATCTGGAAGCGGTAGTCGTCGAGTCGCGCGGCGTCGGGTTCGGGCAACGGCATGGGCATCTTCCGGGGTTACTTGGCACCGATGCAGTACAGGTGCGTTCGGGTGCGGAGGAACAGTTCGCCGCCCACGATGGCGGGGGAGGCCATGCAGCCGGAATCGAGGGTGTTGGTTTCGAGCAACTTGAACGTTTTGTCCGCCGCGACGACGAACACTTTGCCTTTATCGCCGGTGAAGTAGATGTTGCCGCCCGCGAACACCGGGGACGCCGCACAGGTTTCATTCAATCGCTCTTGCCAGTGTAGCTTGCCGGTCTTCGCGTCCAGACACCCCGCCACGCCTTTATCGTTGATGAAGAATAGCAGGTCATCGACGACGATCGGGGACGGCTTCGTCGGGGCTTCTTTGCTGAACTTCCACGCGACACCGTCTTTCGTGATGTCGCCCGTACCACCCGTTTTCACGGCAAGAATGCTTTGCGTGTGCCCGGTCGTCAGGTAGATTAAGCCGTGCGCCAGGATGGGCCGACACGCTTCGTTCATGCCGCCCGTAATGATACGCCACAGTTCGTCCCCAGTTGCCGGGTCGTAGGCAATCGTGCCGATGGCCGCCGAGGATACGAGTTGCGGTTTACCGTTCACTTCGAGAACCGTTGGTGTGGCGAACGCCTTCTTCAAATCACCGTCGTTCGGGTAAGGTAGGTCGCGGGCTTTTTGCCAAACCGTGCCGCCGGTGTCTTTGTCCAGGCAGGCGATGAACTGCTTGTCGAACCCGTCGAACTGGACGAACAACCATTTCTTGTAGACCACCGGGGACGACGCCGGGCCGCGAAAGTGGTCACACTCGAAGTCGGTGCGTTGCCACAAGACTTTGCCCGTCGCGGAATCCAAGCAGGCGGTGCCGTAGCTGCCGAAGTGGGCGTACACGCGGCCTTCTTCTAGGACCGGCGTGGGGGTCGCGTGGCTGTTGTATTGCTTGATGTCCCGCGGCTTGGGTTGGCTAAACAACTTCAAATCGTGAACGACACTGCCGGACTTGCGGTCCAGGCAAACCGCGAACAGTTCTTTGCCGTCCTCTTTCGCCGTCGTCAACCAAACTTGATCGCCCCACACCACGGGTGACGACCAACCCTTGTCGTGAATCGCCGTCTTCCAGCGAATGCCCTCGGTCTCGCTCCACTTGGTCGGCGCGGTCTTGGAGATGGCAAGCCCGTCTCCATTCGGCCCGCGAAACTGCGGCCAGTTGTCCGCCGCAACAAGGGACGTGATGGCAACCAGTAACACACTCACGGAGAGGAAAGCACGCATGAAAGGAAACCCGGCGGGTTGGGGGTAATTCTTGAAATGAGTTTACCGAAGAACCGGGTGCAGTGCCACACGCGAATCGAACCGACACTGCCTGAACGCGCTGGGCGTGGCGTGCTATACTGTGCTGAAAGTGATTCGCAGGAAAGAGGTTACACGTCATGGCCGGGCACAGTCATTCATCGAATATCGCCGCTCGGAAAGGTAAACAGGACTCTCACCGGGCGAAAGTGTTCAGCAAGTTGGCCCGCTACATCATCATCGCGGCGCGGCACGGGGGGGGCGATCCGGACACGAATTTGCGGCTGCGGTACGCCATCGACAAAGCGCGGTCCGTCTCCATGCCCAAGGAAAACATCGAACGGGCCGTGAAGAAGGGCAGCGGCGAACTGGAAGGCGTGAACTACGAGGAAGTCACCTACGAAGGCTACGGGGCGGGCGGGGTCGCCATCATGGTGGACGCGCTGACGGACAACCGCAACCGGACGGGTGGCGAAGTGCGGAGCATCTTTGAAAAACTCGGCGGCAACATGGGCACGCCCGGTTGCGTTAGCTACATGTTCGACCGCAAAGGGCTGTTCCTGATCGACGCGAAGAAGTACCCGGTTGACGACGTGGTCATGGAGGCGGCCCTGAACGCCGAGGCGGACGACTTCCAGCGGGTCGGGGATATTTACGAGATTACTTGCGACCCGTCCAAATTCATCGGGGTCCAGGAAGGCTTGACCAAAGCGGGCTTCGATACCCTCGAAGCGGACGTGAAGAACCTGCCGAAAACCTTCGTCGAACTGGACGTGCAATCCGGCAAAAAAGTGATGCGGTTGATCGACACGCTCGACAACAACGAGGACGTACAAAACGTCTACACCAACGCCCACATCACCGAAGAAATGGCAGAGTAAAAGTTACTTGCGGTCCCAGAGTTCGTCCGTCGTGCCGATGTCGAAGATGTTTTCGGCGTCGCGCAGTGCGGCGTACCCGGCGGGGTCGGTGGGGCTGGGCGCGTTCCGGGTCGTCTGAGTCCAGGCTTCGACGTGGCCGTCTAGAAACAGGACGTTGGCGATCTTCCCGGACAGCCGGAAGTGGGTGCTGGGGTTCTGCAGTGACGGCGGGTCGGCGTAGCCGAGTTCGTGCATCTTGGGCTGGCCGAACATTACATTTTCGATGCCAACCGCGTTGACGAATGCGATGGTGCGACTGGTCGATTGGATTTGCGGCAACCGGAACGGCGGCTTGTTGAGCGGTGCCAAGTAGAAGTGGTTGTACCCGTAACCGCCGCTGCCGCCGTCGAACGTCAGGAACACTTTCCCCGGCTCCTGGGCGGGTGCTTGCAGCGCCCGCTGGTTGTTCTCCAAGTACGGCATAATGTGCCCACGGGCCACGACCGCTTTCCACGGTTGCGGCAACGCAGGGTCAATCTCGCCGAACCACCACCGCTGCTTGCCGTTCTCGATCGTGTATAAGGGCGGCAACATGTCGTTGCGTGCCGAGGCATAATTGTGAACACCAAGACCGATTTGCTTGAGGTTATTTTGGTCCGCCGTTCGCCGCGCTGCCGCCCGTACTTTCTGGACAGCGGGAAGCAAAAGGCCAATGAGAACGGCGATGATGGCGATAACGACAAGCAGTTCGACGAGCGTAAAACCACGGCGTGACATAAAACCCTCCCAGGTCCGAGCACTCCACAATACCGCCCCCGACGCCACGAAACAATCGACGGGTCTGGCAAATTTTTCTGGCGGGTGAACTCTCATGGTTTTCGGCCCTGAAGGGGACGTTCTGTTAGCCCAGGGCCATGCCCTGGGTGCCAGTTCCCAGGGCATGGCCCTGGGCTGGTAGAACTTTCAGGGCCGAAAACCCGATACAGATGGAGTGCCAGAAAATTTTGCCAGACCCCAATCGACTAACCGCTAGCATCGGCGGAATTGCTTCGGTATGCTGTGCGACATGAAAACACTACTCTCCCGAATCCCGCTCGCCCTTTTCGCCCTGTTTGCTTTCAGCAGTGTCACCCCACTGTCAGCGTCAACGCCGAACATCGTGATTATCTTTGCCGACGATCTTGGCTACACCGACTTGGGTTGCTTCGGGGCGACGGGTTGGAAGACGCCGAACATTGACCGGATCGCGCACGACGGCGTCAAGTTCACTGACTTCCATGTGGCTCAGCCAGTCTGCTCGGCGTCGCGGGCGGCACTGCTAACGGGCTGCTACTCGAACCGGATCGGCATTCACGGCGCCCTCGGGCCGGTGGCTAAAATTGGCATCAGTGACAACGAGATGACACTCGGGCAACTGGTGAAGCAAAAGGGCTACGCGACCGCCGCGATCGGCAAGTGGCACCTCGGGCACCACCCGCAGTTCCTGCCGACGCGACACGGGTTCGATTCCTACCTCGGCCTGCCGTACTCGAACGACATGTGGCCGCACCGCCCGGACGCCCCGAAGGCGAATTACCCGACGCTACCACTGATCGACAACGACAAAGTCATTAACCCCAATGTAACCGCCGCCGATCAAGCGAAGCTCACGCAGCAGTACACCGAACGGGCCGTGAAGTTCATCGGCGACAGCCACACTAAGCCGTTTCTGCTGTACATGGCGCACACGTTTCCGCACGTGCCGTTGTTCGTGGGCGACCAGTTTAAGGGGTCGTCGAAGCAGGGTACTTACGGCGACGTGATTCAAGAAATCGACTGGTCCGTCGGCGAAGTTCTGGCCGCGCTGAAGAAGCACAAAGTGGACGACAACACATGCGTCATCTTCACCAGCGACAACGGGCCGTGGCTGAACTACGGCAACCACGCGGGCACAAAAGGCACCTTGCGGGAAGGCAAGGGAACCGTCTGGGAAGGCGGCGTGCGGGTGCCGTTCGTGGCGAAGTGGCCGGGCAAAATCCCTGCCGGCAGTCTGCAAACCGAACCGGCGATGACGATTGATTTGTTCCCGACCATTGCGAAGTTGGTGAACGCCGAGTTGCCCAAGTACGGCGTCGATGGCAAAGATATTCTCCCGCTGTTGACGTGCCAACCGGGTGCGAAGAACCCGCACGAGTTCTACGCCCATTACTACGCCACGAATGAGTTGCACGCGATTCGCAGTGGCAAGTGGAAGCTGATGTTGCCGCACACCAGCCGCACGGTGAACGGCCAAGAATTGGGCCGCGACGGCAAACCGGGGAAGTACGCCCCCGAGAAAGTCGAACTCGGTTTGTACGATCTCGATGCCGACATCGGGGAAACCAAGAATGTTTCCGATGCCAACCCGGATGTGGTCAAGCGGCTGCTCGGTTACGCCGAACGCGCGCGGGTGGACATGGGCGACGCCCTGACCAAACGCAAAGGGGCCAACACCCGCGAACCGGGCATGATTGCGGTGAACGCTGCCCCGAAACCGACCCTGACCAGCGAGTTAGTTTTTCCACTCAACCCGAAGCACAACCACGCCCCCGGCGTTGTCGAGTGCCCCAACGGGGACTTGCTGGTCTCCTGGTATCGTGGGTCCGGGGAACGCAGTGCAGATGACGTGATGGTGCTGGGCGCACGGCAGAAAAAGGGCGAGGCGGGTTGGAGCGAGCCGTTCGTCTTGGCGGATACCCCTGGCTTTCCGGATTGCAACACGACGATGTTTGTCGATGCGAAAAACCGCCTCTGGTTGTTCTGGCCGGTGATCTTGGCGAACTCCTGGGAGTCGTGCATCACGAACTATCGCATCGCGGAGAAGTACGACGGTCCCGGCGCCCCAGATTGGTCGTGGCAAGGGATGCTCGCGCTGAAGCCGAAGGATTTCGAGACCACGATGATGCGGGAATTTGAAGCGTGGCGCAAACAAGTCACCGTCCCACTGCCAAAGTCGTTGACCGACGATGTCGTCAAAACTCGAGTCAATGACAAGCTGCTGTCACGCCTCGGGTGGCAACCCCGCAACAAGCCGATCATGCTGAAATCCGGGCGGATTCTGTTGCCGCTTTATTCAGACACCTACTCCGTCGGCCTGATGGCGATTTCGGACGACGAAGGCAAAACTTGGACCGCGTCCCAACCCCTTGCGGGCTTCGGCAGCATTCAACCGACGCTCCTGGAGAAAGCCGACGGCACGCTCGTGGCCTACATGCGCGAGAACGGCGTGTTCAAGAAAATCCGCGTTTGCGAATCGAAGGACCAAGGCGTAACCTGGGGCAGCGTGACCAGCAGCGAACTGCCCAACCCCGGCTCCGGGTGCGACGCCGTTCGCCTCGCCAACGGCCACTGGATGATGTGTTACAACGACACCGTGCGCGGCCGCAACAGCCTTGCGGTCTCCATCTCTGACGACGAGGGCAAAACGTGGAAGTGGACCCGCCACCTCGAAAAGCACGACACCGGCTCCTACCACTACCCGGCTATCATTCAGGCCAAAGACGGCGCCGTTCACGTGGTGTACAGCTACTTCGTCACCGGCGGAAAAAGCATGAAGCACACCCGCTTCAGCGAAGACTGGGTGCGGGAAGGCGAGTAATCTTGTAGGTCGTGGTCGAGGCTTTGCGAGGCCCGACACTGGACTTTGAATCGACACAGGATCCGCTTTTTGTGGGCGGAACGTTCGTGTCGGG
>JANLRE010000544.1:0-2250 GCA_031368205.1 Fimbriiglobus sp.
GTCGAACCAATTGCTAACGCACTTGGCAACAACGCGCCATTTGCGACCGACACAAATCCAGTTGAAGTTGCAGCGGTCCCCACTGGTGGATTGTTGAAAGACCACTGCGTCATCACGCGATTAAAGATGTCGGTCACAGTCGAAGGGTCGTTGACAAACGCTTGGGCCTGTCCATTGAGCGGTGGTATCGCGTTTCCCCGTCCAGTGATGCTGATTTCCGGATACTTAGCGACGTAATAGTTCGGGTTCGCGCTGGGGGCACCCAGTGTCGGTAGCAAATCCAGTGCTACAGCGTTCGGGGCCAGCGAGCGTTGGCGGCGGTTAAGCGTGTACAGTTTGAGTTTAGCTAACGTCGCACCCTCGTCGTTGGTTACGGCGTTTGATACCAACGGCACCAACACGTAACCAATCTCCGCCCACTTGCTAGCAAGTTGACTGTTGTTCACCACGTAATCAGTCAGGTTTTGATTGCCTAAAGTCGCAGGCAAACCAGTCGCATCGCCGTAGTACACATCTTGCTTCGATTCGCCACTCCGCCTCGTCGTGAAGTACAGCGATTGGTCCGTTGCCCGCCGGGAATTCACGCTCTCTTCGATACCCTCGTAAAAATTGGGATCGTTCGGAGATGTCGCGGGTAGAGGACCAGGTACTAAAGCACTGCCATGTACGACCGAGAAGTAACCCCGGCCTGGGCTGAGCCAGCCTTTGGAGGCAAGTAGCGGATCACTCACCCGCACGGGGTCGCCGAGGGCCGATTCCAAATGGACGCCGCCGAGGTCGTTGCGGAGGATGGATTCGGCGGTGCGGAGTTGCTCGGAGAGGCCGACGACGGACTTCAGCGTGCTGAGCGTTTGCATCCCGGTTTGGAACGCGGTCGCCAGCACGGTCATAATCAGCACCGTCAGCGCTGCCGCCACCAACAGTTCCACTAGGGTGAAACCGGAGCGTCGGGCCGTCGGGGTGTCGTTGCGAAAAGTCTTCATGTCCGCCTCGTTCAATCGGGAAGAGTCGCTGATGCGGTGTCAGATCACGGAAGATAATAACCCGAGTCCGGCTTCAACGTCGGCCGCTCAAACACCTCGGCCAACCCGGCAAAAAGGTAAAGCTGGCTGGTCGCCGTCACAGCGGCTTTCAACGGCGTTTCGAGGTCTAATTCGTATGTCGTCCCAGCGGCATTCGTCGTGCCTTCGACGAACCCGGAGATGCGATAAAAATTTGTCAGTTGCTGACTCGTCGTGAAGTTCGTCGTCGGGATGGTTCCGTCCATGATCCAGCCACCCTTGCGAAGCAACACGGGTTGATCGACCGTGCGCGGTGGGACGACAATCGTGACAGTTCGTGAACCCAATAACTGGGTATCGTGCGTGACGACAATTTCATCCCCGGTCGCTGGGAGTGACGGGCGGCCATCGAACACGAGGATCGTAAGGTTCGCTACAGTTCGGACATCATTTCGAGGCCGCTGGACAATCGCGGTCCACGTGTACCGACCCTGGCGACCTAACTTTGAACTGCTATAGGGAGCGCCATTCTTTTCAAACGACATGTCGTCCGTCATGCCAGCGATTTCAAGCGATCGCGCAGGGAAATTCACACCAATTGGTGCCGGCAAGGCGTTGTAGACAGCATTCAGTTGGCGACGGGGTATCAACAACCCGTTCAGTCCGCTTGAGGCGGTTAACCCGGCGACCCAATACTGATCGAGGGTGTTCGTCGGTGAGGCCCAACCTAATAGATCGACCATCACGGGATAACTCTTCGCATTCAAATACGTTGGAGCACCTGCATACGCTTGTGGTTGACCCACAGGTCCGGCAGCGGTGAAGTTATCAACCGTCAGCATCGTCGTCGAAACGGGTGAGCCGACCACAGTTTTGGGCAGATTGACACCCGATGGTAATTGTTGGCCAGTCGGCAAAAACTTGTTGAGAATCCCAGCACCCGAGAAATCCTTCGGCTTTGCTCCAGCGCTCGGGGTCTCGTACAAGTTCACGTCATCCATCGCCCAGAAGTATGGCTCGACGGGTTGACCGCCGTTGAGAAACTCCACGACTTGGTGTCGCCAGTGGGAGCGCATGTAGGCGTCGGCTTGGAGGGCGGTTTGGCGGCAGCGGTCGTCGCGGAGGGCTTGGCCGACTTGCATGGCGCCGAGCGGGAACAGCGTCAGCAAGGAGATCATGCCGATCGCCATGACGAACATGGCGACGAGCACCTCGGTGAGGGTCACGCCCCGGCGAAGAGTTGAGCGGC
>JANLRE010000548.1:0-4262 GCA_031368205.1 Fimbriiglobus sp.
TAGGCAATCGACTCTTTCAACCCGGTCACCTCAGCGTAGTATTCGCCGTTCGGTTCCCGCGTTAACTGAATCACGCCCCGTGTCGCACCCTGAGTGTTCGCTTCGCGCTTCTGATCCCCCTTGGCCGCTTTCGGGATCCCGACGTAATTCAGCACGACGGTATCGGGTGTGTCCAGTTTTCGCAACGTGCGACTCATCGCGGGACGCGCAGCAATTTCTGTGACACGTGCTAAAACCCCGGCAACAACCGGCTGCTCGTTTCCGAACATCGACACCACTTCATCAAGCGTCAAGGCGTTGAGATCAACGAGGGTCTGCGAAATCGGCTTCTCGGTTGGTAACGCCATCGGTCCCGCAATCGCTGACAGTGCGATGTCAGTGGCTTTCCAATCGTCTTCATGCGTGACCAAGATGGATTGATCGACCGCGATGCCGACGAAGTCCATCGTCAAATCGGACCACCGCAGCGGCCGCCAGCCGGTTCGGGAACTGGTATCCGCAAGCACCCATTCACTCGCGCGAACGCGGATTTTCGGTGCGGTCGCATCTTTGCCGACACGCAATTCGGCGCTGCTTGGCTCGACCACTTCGAGGTAAGCGTCCCGTGGCCAAGCCGTGTTTTTTAGGAGTACATTGCGTTCGGTCCAAATCGTGACGACATCGCAGAAGCGATTCACGACTGGTCCTGGTTTGGCATCGTGAACGACGAAAGCAAACAGCGGATACGACAACCCCAAGCAACCAACACCAATCACCAAAATCAGGATCAGTTTCAACCACAACCGCTGCCAGTTGAAGATGCTTCGCACCGAGACTTGTTCGAGCCGTTCGCGGGCTTCCTTGACGGTTTGGCGGATCATCTCGGGCGAATACCCGGCCCGCTCCGCCCGCTTGACATCCGCCAGTTCGACGGCGGTGATAAGGCGGTCACCCAGGATGTTCGGGAACCGTTTCTCCAGCACCAGTGCCAACGCAGGGTACGAAAACTGCGTCGTCACCCGGTACACGATGCGACTGACAAAAATGGCGATGAGCAGGATGCCAAACGTACCCAGTGCAATCCCACGGATCGAACGCGGAGCATCCAATACCCAGTCAAAGTTGGTCAGTTTGAACAGTCCGTAATCAAGCACCAACCCCAGCCAGAACCAACCGACCGCGCACAACGCTGCGAACAGCAACCCATCGAGTATGACGAACCGACGGATGATCCCGCGCATCTGGTTCAACGGATGCAGGATGCGGTCATCCGCTACGGTGGTCGGTGTTATGGACGGTGCAGCAGGCATAGGAACCAAGCGGGCTTCAAGGGTTGTGAACGCTATAAACCAATCACGCCAACCGTAACAACTTTCGTGCCAACCATTCGATCGTGAGCAGTAGCACGATCGCAAGCAACAGCCATCCCACTTCAAGATGGTACCCAAACAACCAGGCATCCAGCACGTTCACGCTCTGGTCGCCAAACGGAATTGCCAGCGGTCGATCCCACAGATCCTTCACCGCACCGCGATTGCGGAAGGTCTGCGAAGTCGCATCCATGCACGCCGGGATCATGGCGAGCTTTTCGGTTTCACTCAATCGGAATGCCAGCTTAACCCGGTTGAAATCACGCTCGGAGCCTTTCAGCTTTTCCAGCACGCCAGCATCTTTGATCCGCCCCCGCACTTCTTCGAGGGTGCCTGCCACTTGTTCGAGTGCCGCGAAATCAGGCCGCGTGTTGTCCAGTTCCGGATCAGATTTCTTCAGGATGAAGTCTCCCGCGATCGTGTCCCCGGCACTGTCCGGCACGTCGATCACGACCCGGTACCGCTTGTCACCCGGCGGTAGCCGCGTCGGGTCAGCGAGGACTTGCCCGGCGTAGTAGCCGTCGAACTCGTTGCCCCCCTTCTTCGCCCGCAGTTCAAACGGCCCGAGTTCTTTTTCTTTCTCGTTGCTCGCGTTGAACTGCTCGATGCGGAACTTCGGCGAAATCGTGTTCATGTCGTAAGGCTGTCCGTTCGGGGACAACAACCGGGCTTGAACGCGGATCTGTGACCCGGACAGAAACTCTTTGCCAATCAGCACGCGACCGCGCGACGCTTTCGCATCCCGATTCCCCGCCGCGTACCGCGACAACTTGACCCAAAAGCGGTCGAAGAAATCTTGGTTATATGCCCGGAATCGCCAGATTTCCCCCGACCCCAGGAACACGGTTCGGCCCCGTGCGGGTTGGGTCGTGACCAACCACGGCTTCGGGTCCGGATCGCCACGGTCATTCGTATCGAGAAATTCGGCAAGCGTGCTGGAACCCGGTTTGGTCATCTTGAGCGGGTAGTAGGAATAAAAACCGCGTGTTGGCGTGAGGTTCTCACGCGGCGTCGTGCCGACGGCGAATTTGTCCCGCCCGGTGAAGAACGCTTCCCACCCCGCGACGGGGTCATCGGCTGGTTCGTCTTCCAATTTCAACACGTCGAATTCCGGGTTCGGCTTCAACAGCACTCGCCGTGGGGTGCGCGGGATCGGCTTGGTTTTCACGAGAATGATGTCTTCCGGCACGACCGGCAGGATGTCCAGAAGCGGCTTCACACGACCCGTATCATCGGCCCGTGCCAGTTGATACGTGTGCAGCGGTCCGGCAACATAGATGAACCCGCCACCCAGATTATCGACCCAGGTTTGCAGATTTTTAATCTGATCGACGGACAACTCGGACCAATCCGGGTCGAACGCAATCACCAAATCGTATTCGTGCAGGTTGTAGTATTTGTCTTCCGGCTTCGAGTTGGTGCCGGTGATGTCTAACCGCGTCGGGAATCGGCTCAGGAGCCGTTCGGCGGGAACGTCTTGCACCCCAGTCCCTTCGCGGCCACCTTCGTTTTGCAAGCAGATGCTCAGCTCCGCGCGGTTCTGGGCCGTCTCACGAACCAGCAAAGTGCGAAGCGTCTGGTACTCCCGTGTCGGACCGCTGGCGAACAACAGGATCCGCGTCGGCTTGTCCAATATCTGAATCAAGCGCGATGGGCTGATGTGTTCCGCGTCCGGACTCAGTTCCCGTTTGTCACGCGCGATTCTGGCGACGACGTTCCAGGCACCGGGTTTGAGTTGCTTGCGTTTGCCGAGTTTCTTCGAGTCTTCGGTTAACGTGTCCGGCAGCTTGTCCGGATCAACGAAGAATTCCGCTTGGCCGTGGGGTGGGTTGGAGTCGCCAGCGAACTTGAGTTTCACGGCGGCGAGTTCGTGATCGGGCGCATCTTTCTTGGTGTCCCGACCGGGTAGATACAGGCTAAGCTTCACATCCACATCCGAGTCCGCAAGGCCAAGGCCGTCCGCTTCAACGACGATTTTGAACTGCTCGTCCGGTGCCGTCCGATCCGGGGCTTGCACGTCAGTGATGACGATGCTCACGTTCTCGCGGGCTTCGCCGACGGCCACCGTGAACAGCGGAATCTTCTCACGGCCTGCACGGTCCTTGAGCGTCTTGAAGGCGGATTCCGAACCCAGATTGCTGCGGCCGTCGCTGAAGACGATGACCCCTTGCACCATGTTCGACGTTTCGCGGTTCACCAGTGCCGTCAACGAATCCGGGACGTTGGTGCCGAGTACGATCGCGCGGGCCACGTCGATCCGCTTCTCGATCTTGGCGCGATTCTCTTTCAGCGTGGCCTTGTCAACGTCTGCTAGTTCAATCGGGACCGCTTCGTCCTCGGGTAACTTGCTCCAAGCCATTGCCCAATCGGCGTTGCCTGCTTCGCCTGCTTTCCACTGGGTGGACTTCATCACCGCCTCTTGCCCGGCAGGCGATACTCCCCGTAACACCCACGGTTTGAAGTCGTAGTTCACCCACGCTTCCCACTCCTGTCGAGACCAGAGCGATTTGTCTTGTTCCAGCGTACTCGACTCTTCGTCCAGTCGCGTGCCGAACCGATAAAGGAAAACGGGGTTCTTATCAAGGAGGTTCTTCACAAAGCCGACTTGCTCGTCGGTCAAGAAGTCGAGAATCTTCTGCAACCGCGTCTTGGGCTTCTGGCCCGGAATACTTGTGGTGTCGTCCGAGGTCTGCGACACGCTCGGCGACACATCCAGGACGATCACCACCCGCGACCGCTTCTCCGTCAGTTCCCAATACTGAATCGCGGGTAACAAAAAGGCGATCGTGAGCAGCAGATACACACAGCAACGCAACACTGCCAACGGCAACGACCACCACCCGACGGACCGACTATCCATCACATACAAGGCCAGTACAAAGCTGAACGCGCCGCACAGCGCCGCACCCGTGA
>JANLRE010000576.1:0-2791 GCA_031368205.1 Fimbriiglobus sp.
CCGCGGCGTGAAGGTGGGCGGGCGGGACGCCCGCGGTCCCAGGAAGACATGCCGCGTGAACGTGGGCGGGACGCCCGCGGTCCCAGGAGGTCAGTACGCCGCCTTGTAGATGCCGAGGATGTCGTCTTCGGATTGGGGCATCCGCGGGTTCACGCGCATCAGCCGCTTGATGGCGAACGCTTTCTCCGCAAACCCCGGCAGCATGTCGCGGGTGACGCCGATGTCCCGGAGCCGGGTCGGGATGCCGATGAACTCTCGGAGTCGCTCGATCGTTTCGATGGCTAGCTCGGCCAGTTCCTCGCCGACCCCGTTTCCGAAACCGCCTGCCAACAGGTCGCCAATATCCGCAATTTCTTCGCACCGCTCGGTCATGTTGTACCGCATCACATACGGCAGCAACAACCCGTTCCCCGCGCCGTGCGACACGTGAACCGCCCCGCCAACCGGGTACTCCATCGCGTGGATCAACGCAACGCCCGCGTTGCTGAACGCCAGCCCGCCGAGCGTCCCGGCCATCGCCATGCCGTCGCGGGCTTCGAGGTCGTTGCCGTTACGGACGGCGCGTTCAATGAATTGACCGACGAGCGAAATGCACTGCTTCGCCATCATGTCCGCGAGCGGATTTTTGCCTTGATAAACCGTTTGGCCACCCGGACGTTTCAGGAACTCCGCGTGATCGACGGCGGTGAACGCTTCAATGGCGTGGGTCAACGCATCAATCCCCGAATCGGCGGTGACGGCCTTCGGGCAACCGACGGTCAACAGCGGATCGACGATGGCAAACGCGGGGCGAAGGTACTGGCTGAGCGTACTCACTTTGATCTTGTTGGCCGTGTCCGTGAACACCGCCGCCGCCGAAACCTCGCTACCCGTGCCAGCCGTCGTGGGCACGCAAATCAGCGACACCACCGGACCCGGCACGCGGCTATCACCGACCCAATCCGCAGGCGTTCCGCCGTGGGCGAGCAACACCGCGACCAGCTTCGCCGCGTCCATGTTGCTCCCGCCACCCAGCCCAATGACCACGTCGGGTTTGTATTCTTTCACAACGCCATACGCTTTCAAAATCACTTCCACTGGCGGTTCCGGCAAGCAACCGTCAAACACCGTCACCGCGACGCCAGCGGCTTCGAGCGGCGCAACGACCTTCGCCACCAGTCCCAATTGATTCAGCGTTTTGTCCGTGACCAATAGCACCTTCTTGGCCTTCAACCGCTCCGCCGCGATCGTGCCAATTTGCAAAACCGCATCACGCCCAAAAACGAGCGAACCGGCACTGTGGAAGGAGAAGATCATGGGTGCGTTTCGGGTTGAAGTTGGGGTGTGACCGGGTGACACTGTTACTATAAGAATCCAGTGGGTTTCAACCTGCCATCCTGAAGCGGAAATCCGAAATGAACATTGGCATCGTCACCGTCTCGGACCGGGCGAGTCGGGGTGAGTACGAAGACAAAAGCGGCCCGGCAATTGTGGCGTGCTTGACGGAAATCCTGTCATCAGCGTGGGTGCCGGTGGTGCGAGTGATCCCGGACGAACAACCGCTCATCGAAGCCACGTTGAAAGAATTATGTGACGTTCACCACTGCAACCTGATTGTCACAACAGGCGGCACCGGCCCGGCGAAACGCGACGTGACCCCGGAAGCCACGGAAGCCGTCTGCGAAAAAAGGATGCCCGGCTTCGGCGAGTTGATGCGGGCCGTCTCGCTCAAATCCGTACCTACCGCGATTCTGTCCCGTCAAACCGCCGGGATTCGCGGCCACTCCCTCATCCTCAACCTCCCCGGCAAGCCCGCCGCCATCCGCGAATGCCTCCTCGCCGTCTTCCCCGCCATCCCCTACTGCATCGACCTGATTAAGGGCGACTATCTCACTACGAATGAGGCGGTTGTGAAAACGTTTAGACCGAAGTGAAGCACCGACCGAATTCTTTGTTGGAAGAAACGACTCCCACCCCACCCCTAGCCGGAAATTTTCTAGCGAAGCAGCAGCACAACTTGACGTTTGAACAATTATTATCTAATTGGCGATCTGTTCTAACAACAGGCATAGTCGTCACTTACGACGGCGGATTCGGTAAGCCGTTAGGGTCGCGGTTCTTTTTGCCCCAAGACGCCGCCCAATTCATGCCTAACCCCCAGAACAATCCCATCAGAAACCCGTTCAACAACCGCCCGAACAAATAACTTACGGTCGGGATCTCACTACCTTCAAACCACCAGCCGTACATAGCGTCATGAAGAAGGAGAAACCCAAACATGAGCATTCCGAACGCTGGCCGCACCCACCAACGATTCCGTGGTATGGGCGTTACCGGCGACGTGTCGGTTGGTAGGTCTGTTTTAGACATGACTCTTCTCGTCGAGTGGCATCGTCCCCCCGGCTTCATACTCGGCCAGCGCCGCTTCGGAGAGTTCGACCAGTTGCGAAGCGGTCGCCGTGATCTTGCGATCAAAATCGTCTTCGGCAACGATTTCAGCGAGAAGCCAGCTTACAAACCCATACGACTTGCGAACATCGGCGACGGAATCGACGGCGCCAGCATTGCTGTCTGCGATGCCTGCTTCGATGGCGCGACGGACGTAAATCTCGTACTCCAGGTCGTCCCAGGTCGCGCCGTCGGGTAGTCGATCGACCAATCGACGAGCCTCATCTTTGACATTCGTGACTGCCATTCTGTTTCCCTCCCACGCAATTCAACACAACTCTGAATTGTACCAGACGTGACGCCAGCGTGTACTCCGCTTTTTCGGCTGGGGTAGAACGCTTCATCGGACAAACACCTTCTGAGC
>JANLRE010000578.1:0-1845 GCA_031368205.1 Fimbriiglobus sp.
CGTTCGCTTGGCAAGGTTGTTCGAGATGGTGTTGCAATCCCTCGTGGAGCATTACGACGAGTACCGCGACTATAATACCACGACGACGCAGTCCGATTACGGCGAGAACCTGTACATCCTGCTCGACTTCATGCGGTTGAAAGTGACTTACGACCGCTACGCCTGGCGGTTACGCCCAATGATCCTGGCGCACGAAGTGCTTTGCCGGAAGGGTTTTGATCGACTTGCGGCCAAGTGGCGTGAGTTCATCGCGGCACAATCTCAGAAGATGTCGGACGACCTACTCGTCCAACTGGCCGCCCGCGAATCGGAACACGCCATCAAGCTCCGCACAGTGCGCGACCGGCTCGAAGAACGCTTCTTGCAACCCTTACGCATCGACCAAGCCGGCGCCCGCGTGGCCCGTGCTGCCGCTGCGGCGCGGGACGGCCAACCCGAAGACAACCCCTCGTTCACCGGGTTACTGGCCACCATTCAACCGCTCGCCGACCACCCCTCCGGCGTCGGTCTCGATGTCCCTGTGTGGCTCCGGAGACTCGAAGACGAACTCCGCAAAGTCCGCACCAACGACCCCGACGGCGAAGGCGACACCTTCGAGCAATACCCCTTCCCGTTGCCAATCACGCTCGATTTCAACGACCTCAAGCAACAACTCCGCGACTGGGAAAAGCCCATTGAGTGATGGCCGCGACCACCCGAGCCACGACGGTAACGGAGTGGCCCAAACAGCCAGTCACGAAACGGCGTGTTGAAATTGGTGCGACGTAGTATGGGCGAAAGGTGTGGCTACTCCCTAACGGTCGTGGCTCAGTTCATGTTATTTGTGGCGAAATATCCGGTTCACGTAAACGTGATCTCGGTCATAGCCACCGCGTTTTCGAGGCGTTCGAGATACTCGGTGCGGGGGATTTCGAGGGCGCCCATGCGGGTGGTGTGTTCGGTGACCATTTGCGTGTCGAAGAGGGTGTAGCCGCGTTTTTGCAGGTGATGGGCGAGGGCGACGAGGGCAACTTTGGAACCGTCGGTCACGTTGAAGAACATCGACTCCCCCGCGAACAACCCGCCGATCGCCACGCCGTAAATGCCGCCCGCCAGCAACCAGTCGGTGTCCGTTTCGTCACGCACCCAGGTTTCGAGGCTGTGGGCGTAGCCAAGTTTGTGCAGCGTGGTGTAGGCATCAATCATCCGTGCCGTGATCCAAGTGCCTTCTTCCCGTGCGTTCGCACACGCCTTTATCACCGCCGCAAAATCCTGGTTGATCGTGATGCGAAATCGGCCTGATTTCAGCGTTTTCAGCAACGACCGGGAGACGTGAACTTGGTCGAACTCGAAGATGCCGCGTGGCGTGGGTGACCACCACAAAATGGGGTCGCCGTCGTTAAACCACGGGAACACGCCTTCGGAGTAGGCCCGAATCAACGTCTGCGGTCGCAGGTCGCCGCCCACGCCAACCAGCCCGTCCGGGCCAGCCGACGCCGGGGGGAGCCAGAGCCGTTTGCGGTTGTTGCCGTCCTTCATATTTCGCTGCCGTCGTTGATTCCGGTTTCACGCAAAGTCAGTTTACCGACGGCAGTTGCCGGGAAGTAGCATAAAGCGCGCAGAAGGATCGCAGATGATGGGATACTTGTTCGTAGTGTGCGCCGACCCGTTTTTCAACCCCAACGGGGTTGTTCGATTAGCCCAGGGTTGCGGACCGACGGTCCGTTACCCTGGGAACCCGCACCCATTGCTAATCGACTTCCTGCGGGTGACAGCGCCCAAGGTGGCAACGTCCTACGGGTGGAAGCGCCTCAGGTGTGGAAGCGTCCTTGGTGCGGAAGCTCCCAGGGTAATCGTCGCAAAGCT
>JANLRE010000587.1:0-6328 GCA_031368205.1 Fimbriiglobus sp.
CGCAAATGAAGCCGGGCGACATCGACTGGGACCACCTGTTCGGGACGCTGGGCGTTCGCTGGTTCCACACCGGCGGCATCTTCGCGGCGCTGTCTGAAACCACGTCGCAAGTCGTGGAAGAAGCACTCGTCGCGGCGCGGAAGCACGGCACCATTACGTCGTATGACTTGAACTACCGCCCGTCACTTTGGAAGTCGATCGGTGGTCATGTCAAAGCCCGTGAAGTGAACCGCCGGATTGCTAAACACGTCGATGTGATGTTAGGCAACGAAGAAGACTTCACGGCCTGTCTCGGTTTGGAAGTCGAAGGGGCGAGTGCGAACCTCACGCAACTCGACCATACCGCGTACAAGCGGATGATCGAACGGGCTGTGACCGAGTTTCCAAATTTCCAAGTCGTCGCCACAACGCTACGCACCGTTCACAGTGCCAGCCGCAACGATTGGGGTGCGCTCTGTTGGCACGACGGCCACTTTTACGAATCCGCCCATCGCACTGAACTGGAAATCCTCGACCGCGTCGGTGGTGGGGATAGCTTTGCCAGCGGGCTGATTTATGGCTTTCTCACTGGCACCGACGCACAACGCGCGGTGGAATATGGTGCCGCCCACGGTGCCCTGGCAATGACCACGCCCGGTGACACGTCAATGGCCAGCCTCGACGAAGTCGAGAAACTCGTTCGCGGTGGTTCGGCCCGTGTGGAACGGTAAATCGAGAGATCATCATGAACCCAATCGCGCGTCAATGCTGGCTCGTCGCAATTGGTGTCGGACTGGCCTGCTTGCCACAAGCATTTGCTCAAGAACCGACTCCACCCCGCAAATTTCGCTTCGGAGCTGGGCCAGTCGAGCGCGGCGTTGAACGCATTACCGAATCCAAACTTTATTCCCATGAAGCGGGCTTTGGGTTTGAACCAAGTGCCAAAGTTCGGCTACGCGATGATGGTGTATGTGCTTCGGACCAGCCGTTCTATTTCTCGGTCGCGCTGCCCGAGGGGAATTACACCGTCACGCTGAAACTGGGTGACCCCACCAGCACTTCGACTACCACAGTAAAAGCCGAAATGCGGCGGTTGATGTTGGAAAATGTGACAACACCGGACGAGCTGCTCTCGACGCGGTCCTTCGTCGTCAACATTCGGACATCCAAGATCAAAACTGGCGGCGAGGTACGGTTGAAGGACCGCGAAAAGACCAGCGAGAAGTGGACGTGGGACGAGAAGCTGACACTTGAGTTCAACGGCTCCCGTCCGTGCGTCTACGGCATCGACATTGTCCCCGTGAACGTCCCGACGGTGTACATCTTGGGTGATTCCACGGTGTGCGATCAGCCGTCCGAACCTTACGCCAGTTGGGGGCAAATGCTGCCGCGTTTCTTCGGCCCTGGGGTTGCCGTCGCCAACTATGCGCAGTCTGGGGAATCACTGCGTAGCACATTGTCCGCCAAGCGATTGGAGAAGGTGTTGAGCGTGGTGCGAAAAGGGGATTACTTACTGATGCAGTTTGGCCACAACGACATGAAATCCGTGACGGCTGAGGCGTACAAGCTCGACCTGAAACGGTTCGCGGATGACGCCACGAAGTTGGGTGCGAGTGTCGTGCTTATCACGCCCATGCACCGCCGCACGTTCCGGGATCAGAAGTTGACCAACAGCTTGAAGGACTTTCCGGACGCCGTGCGCAGCCTTGCAAAAGGGCAGAACCTACCGTTGATTGATCTTCATGCGATGAGCAAAGCGTTGTACGAATCCCTCGGCCCCGACAAATCCGGCGTGTTGTTCAAAACCGGCGACGGCACCCACCACAACAACTACGGCGCGTATCAATTGGCGAAGTGTGTGGTCGAAGGCATCCGGACGCAGACGCCGGACTTGGCAAAACTTCTTGCTGACGATGTTCAACCTTACGATCCGGCGAAACCGGACCCAGTTGACAAGTTCAATGTGCCGAGTAGTCCGGGCGTATCCGCCGTTCCACCTGACGGAAAGTGACTAACTCACTTCGATCGGTCGCAACGACTTTACGGGTGGCGGGGTGGTTGTCACATCGGGTGAGTTGAGCAACCGATTCGCCACGAGCTTGCCGAAGGCAATCGACGGCTGATCCGCAATGTAGTGCATGACCCACCCGACCAGCAGTGACAACGGCACGACACTGGCAGTGACCGCTAACAACGCGCCACCGTGAGAGACGCTATTTTGCGCCCGCGCAGTCACATAAACCCAACACCCGACGGACATGATGATCGGCACATGGCACAGGTACAGCCCGAACGAAATCTTGCCGAGCCAGACGAAGATTTTTGCTTCCAAAAGCGTGGTAAACCGGGGCGTGAACACCAGCCCGAGTACAAGCAGGACGGCACCAACGCACGGTGCGGCTTCGGCGGAGTTAACGACCGTTTGTAGTATCGGAATTGTCAGCTCACGTCGCCCCGTGTAGTCGTACAGTCCGCCGAGACCTAACCCGACCAAGATCAACATCAATGCGGGGAGCATCGAGAGTCGAAAGTGTGGCAGACTTTGTCGGGTTAGTGCCACCCAAATGCCGATCGGGAAGAGGGCTAGCATTGTGAAACCAGACAATGACAGCAAACCTGCAACGAACAAAGCAAATGTTCGCTGACTGGCGTGGTGGCCGAACAGTGCCAGGAACGCGAACACAATCAACGAGCCGATCAGTTCTGGTCGCATCGTCCACAGGACGTCGTTCAACCGTGGCGTGTCGTGGAAGGGTTCCGCGGAAAAGAAGATCGTCCACATGCCTTCCCGTGCCGCGTCGTTGAACGTCCAGTTCTGGCTGAACGACAAATCGAGCCAAAGTGTGGAACCACCCTCCGCCCCGATCATCGCGGACGCTTCACGGTTGTGCATCATCCCGCTTTTCAGCAGTGCGAACGCAAAAAGCACCGACATCAGGCTCGGAATCATCAGTCGAAAATAGCGTCGTAAGACCGCCGACCGCAAATAATCCTGCCCGCCACCGCGAAGGAAGCCTTGGGACAGGGCCATCCCACTGAGTACGAAAAACGTGGCGACGGGTAACCGGGCTAATCCAATCGGCCAAAATACGACAGTTCCGATGGTCCGCCAGACCGGGTGTGCGTCTACCAACGATGGCGGAACTCCAACTGTCAGGGGTGAGTCCAATGCCATCACGACGTGCGCGAACACGACGACGAACGCGGCGATTCCCCGGATGGATTCGATGTAGAGGATCTTGGGTTGGTCACGCTTCATGGTCGTCGGCCTCCTGGGCGTGACAACCCTAGTTCACGACACGAAACGCGGATGATGAAATGAGCAACAAAAACGCCCGCCAAGATTCTTGGCGGGCGTTTTGGGAGCAACTTCGGTAGTACCGTTACTTGATAAACAGCATCTCGCGGTAGGTCGGGATCGGCCAGAGGTCGTCGGCGACGAGTGTTTCGAGCTTGTCGCCGAACGTCCGGAGGTCGGTCATCTTGGGCACGATGCTATCCCGCGCGTACTTGGCATGGGCGTACACGTCGCCGTCGGCATGGTGATTGACCGCTTTATCCAGGGCGGTACTGGCTGATTGGAAGCTCGTAATGGTCGCCGTGAGTTCCTTCAAGGCTTCCAGTTGGGCGCCGTTTTCCACGCCCGCCGCCTTGGTCGTCGTGACCGCCGTGGCTACTTCCGCTTGATAGCGTAGTGCCGCCGGGAGGATCATCGTCTTGGCCATCATCAGCATCATGTTGGCTTCGATGACGATCGTTTTGACGTAGTTTTCGCTGAAGATCACGTAGCGGCTGTGCAGTTCTTTTTCCGTGAACACCTTGTACTTAGCAAACAGGTCGATCGACGCCTTGCTGATGACCGACGGGATCGACTCCACGGTGGTCTTCATGTTCGGCAGGCCACGTTTGGCGGCTTCTTGCTGCCATTCGTCCGTGTAGCCGTCGCCGTTGAAAATGACTTTCTTCGATTCCTTCAAGATCACAGGCAACAAGTCTTGGATCGCCACGTTGAGCGCCTTGCCGCCCTTGATGGCGGTCTCCAATTGTGCGGCGATGTAATCGAGCGATTCAGCCACGATCGTGTTCAACACGGTGTTCGGGCCGGCGATGCTAAACGACGACCCGACGGCACGGAACTCGAACTTGTTGCCGGTGAATGCGAACGGCGAGGTGCGGTTGCGGTCCCCGGCGTCGCGGGGTAGTTGTGGCAACATGGTCACGCCGATTTCCATCTGACCGCCCTGCTTAGTGCTCTTGAGCGCACCCGCTTCGAGTTGGTCCATCACGTCTTGGAGTTGGTCGCCCAAGAAGATGCTGATGATCGCCGGCGGTGCTTCGTTGGCCCCGAGGCGGTGATCGTTCCCCGCGCTGGCCACGCTAACACGAAGCAGTTCGGGGTACTTCGCCACGGCCCGAATAACGCCCACGCAGTAGACCAAGAATTGCATGTTGTCGTGCGGCGTATCACCGGGGTTGAGCAGGTTTTCGCCGGTGTCCGTGGACATGGACCAGTTGTTGTGCTTGCCGGACCCGTTGATGCCGGCGAACGGTTTTTCGTGCAGCAAGCAGACCAAGCCGTACTTCTCGGCGGTGCGCCGCATCACGTCCATCGTGAGTTGGTTGTGGTCGGTGGCGAGGTTCGAGTCTTCAAAGATCGGCGCGATTTCGTACTGGCTCGGCGCGACTTCGTTGTGTCGAGTTTTGACCGGGATGCCGAGCTTGAACATCTCGGCTTCGCTATCGGCCATGCACGCCAGCACCCGTTCCGGGATGGTGCCGAAGTACTGGTCTTCCATCTCCTGGCCCTTCGGCGGCTTCGCCCCGAAGAGGGTCCGCCCGCAGTTCAGCAAGTCCGGGCGGCCGTACAGGAAGTTCTTGTCGATCAGGAAGTATTCTTGCTCCGGCCCGACGGTCGTGAAGACTTTTTTCACATCCGGATGTCCGAAGAGCTTCAAGATGCGGAGGGCTTGAACCGACAGCGCTTCCATCGACTTCAGCAGCGGTGTTTTTTTGTCGAGCGCTTCGCCCGTCCAGGACACGAACACCGTCGGGATCACGAGAGTGGAGCCGTTGGCCGCTTCGCGGATGTAGGCGGGGCTGGTCGGATCCCAGCCGGTGTAACCGCGTGCTTCAAACGTCGCCCGAATACCACCGCTCGGGAACGAACTGGCGTCCGGTTCGCCTTTGACCAATTCTTTGCCACTAAATTCGGCCAGCGCACGACCCGTGCCGGTCGGGTTCAAGAAGCTGTCGTGCTTCTCAGCGGTTAACCCTGTCAGCGGTTGGAACAAGTGCGTGTAGTGGGTCGCACCGTGTTCGATCGCCCAATCTTTCATGGCGCTGGCGACGGCGTCCGCAACGGTCGGGTCGAGGGGCACGCCGAGTTTGACGGTTTTTTGCAGGGACTTGAACACCGTCTTCGGGAGACGTTGTTTCTGTTCGTCTTCCCCGAAGACGTTGATGCCGAAGAGGTCTTTGATGTGCGTCGTGCGGAAATCAATCTGACTCAGTTCGTGGTGAGTCGTAGCGATCGCCTTGATCGCTTCTTGACGAAGGTTGCTAGCCATTGTGGTGAACCGTCTCCTGTGTGGGAAAGGAAAAATGACGCCCCGAACAGTGCGGACCGCTCCGGGGGCAATGGGCCGACGAAACGAGTCAAGCCGACCACACGGTCAAGCGGGTCCGAGAGAGGTAAAGCAGGTTATAAGGGGTGTGGATTCGGTGGCAAGGATCGAAGCCGTAGCAACAGGTGGAAGTGCGATGATTTTAGTTTTACTGGTTGTAATGATTGTGTATTATCAGAAAGCCCATGAACGATCGTTCATGGGCTTTGCCCCCAGGAGTATCATCATGCCCCCACCAGAACCCAGATGGTACCACATCACCACTCACACTTACGGTGCCTGGCTCTATGGCGATGACCGTAGCTTTCGCACCCGTCACCACCGTGAACATATCGAAGGCGATTACAAACACCGACCACCCCAAGGCCAGTACACAACCCAACTCGAGCGCAGTCGAAAACTGTTGAAGCAACCGCCCGTTACCATCCCCGCCGATTTGCGCCCAGTCGTGGGTATAGCGATGCTTGAGAAACTCCAAGAATATGGGGCACAGGTTTTGTGTCTTTGTGTGAATGGTCAACACGTGCATTTCTTGGCCAAGATGCCATCAGGACCAACACCACGTCTCTGGACCTCCTATGCGAAACGCGAAGCGACCTTTCGGTTGAAAGCCCTCAATTGGACCGGCAAGCTGTGGGCGGTCCGTAGCAAAATCATTCCCATCAAGGACCGCAAGCACCAACTCAATGTGTTCCACTACATCTTGCGCCACGAACAGGAAGGCG